>CANSKM010000071.1 GCA_947647475.1 uncultured bacterium | reverse complement strand
GCTCTTTGGAAGGCCTGCTGCCTTTCATCATATTTACTTTGTGCGGCAGCATCATCCGTTTTGTCGTAAGTATCCGTTACAAACATTTGAATCGGAGAATCTGAAAAATGATATTTATTCCATTCTTCTTCATCAATATCTGCAATATATCTCATATCTTTATCAACAAAAAGGAAGTTTCCTTCTCTTAAATTCTTTTCAAGAAAATCTGCATCGTTAACATCCGGGCAAATAAAATAATCTTCTCTTGATTTACCGTCAGGAATAGGATCCGGCAAAGAAGGTACGACAATTTTATTTGAAGTTGCGGAAATTAAAGACATGCTCATGCCGCCTTCTGTTGAAGGGCGCACAATATCGTCATAGTGCAATCTTGCGGCATAGTTTATATTATCAGAATCTCTTTGGCCATACAAAAGCGTTTGGTTTTGCATAGCATCTTCATATTCGTTTGTCCACTTTGCAACGTTTTCAGCGAGCATAAGGCGTTCAAACGTAATAGATTGAGCACGATATTCGTTGTTACTCTTTTGTGCCGTAAGCATCAAAAAACGGCTTTGGCTTGCAGACATACCCATTGTTCAAACACTCCTTTGTTCTTTATTGCTTTTTAATTGTCTATTTACTACCTTGTTCTATACTTTTAATATCGGCATCTCGATTGTCAAACTTTAGGATATTTTAAGAATATGTTACATATCTTTACAAAGCCAAAACGCATTGCACATAAGGTTTTTAGCTGCTCTTAAAAATTTAACTTATTTGCCTTTTAAAGAAAGTGCGGGGTATTATTTAGTTTAGAAATCACCCTTAGAGTGTTAAAGTTTACGGATTTTAACAGATGGGGAATTCAAATCGTCAGGTAGGGTCATCTTTTGATGATTTTATGCTTTAGTTGATTTATTTATCAGTGATTGAACAGCCGTCATTGCGAGGTAAAGCGACAGCGGCCGAAGCAATCCAGGAAAATATTTCAATTAAAAGCTATCGTTCAATATGGTTTATACTGTTGAATTAAATCACCTACCTTTACATTTTTGACACAGCTGTACATTGAAAACGCAAATTCTGCAGGGTACAGGCGCTCTGTGACATCAATTCAGGTTACGGCGCCTTGCAGTGCTCCAATAAGAGCAGCGGCTGCCCGGGCGCCAGCGGTAACAACTGCTACCCGCGCGAGGTATGGTCAGGCACGCTTAACAGCGGTACAAGCTATTACAGAGGCAACCTTAATAGTGGCAGTTTATCAGTTGGCAACAATTCGTATACCAACGCCAACAGTGTGCGCTGTGTCCTGGATTTGGATTTCTTGAAGCACAGAAAAGTCAAGCTACAGACAGCTCTGTGACTGGAATTCAGGTTACGGCGCCTTGCGTTGCGACAATTACGGCGGCTGCCCGGGCGCGAATGCTAACAACTGCTACCCGATGTACGTATGGTCAGGCACGGTTCAGAGCGGCACGACATATTATAACCGCTACTTGAACAATGGCACTTTCAATAGTAACAACCTTGCCTATACCTATGCTCTTGGTGTGCGCTGTGTCCTGGATTTGGGAAAACCCTTATCGTTCAATGGTGGACCTGTGGAGCCTTCTTGAATATATTTTTTATACCGTTAGCATAAGCAATCTTAGAAGGTTTTAGTGAACATATAAAGCGAGTATGTTTGAGACCCTGCCTCCTTAGCTTGAGGCAGGGTTGAGTTTGCGAGCAATAAAAGGTGAACTTAAAGCTTCTGATTGTGTTGCAGGCCCGGTATAAAAAATATATTCAAGAAGGCGGAACTATGGTATAAAGATTTTTAGCGGAAATCTTCCTGGATTGCTTCGTCGCTGTCGCTTCCCTCGCAATGACGGGATTGAATTTCAGCAAAGTTTTGTAACGACAGATGTGTCTTAACCTGTAAAAAATGCCCCTGCCCACATAGCTAGACTGCTTTCCAATTAAAATATTAATAAAAAGTTAATATAATTAGACATCAGATATTGATACCATATAATGTTGTTAACGGCACTGTTTTTTGCCGCAGACATAAAATACGATATTTAAAATTCAAAACGCGAAATACAAAAATATAAGGGAAGAAGCTATGTTCAATAATAAAGACGAACAAAAAAATAATCCTTTTGAAGAAGAAAACTATAACAAAGAGGCTGAAAGCCAGGATACGCCACAGGACACGGAAGAAGCTGCCGCTCAAAATGACGCAGAAAACGCTCAAGAACCAGAAAAAGAAGCTGAAAACAGTGATGCAGCAAAGCTTCAGGCAGAACTTGACAGCCTGAATAATAAATATTTAAGGCTTGCAGCCGATTTTGACAACTTTAGAAAACGCCAAATGGCAGAAAGAGAAAGCCTTTTAAAGTATGGCGCAGAAGATACTTTGAAAAAAATCATCACGGTTTTGGATACTTTTGAGCGCGCAAGAAAATCAATTGCCGATATGCAAGAGTGCGAAAAAATCAAAGAAAGCTATGAAGTGGGCATAAAGCAGCTTTACGACACACTTGATAAAATTGGTTTGAAAAAAATCGAAGCCAAAGGCGAAGAATTTGACCCGAATTTGCACGAAGCCGTTATGCAAACACCCACAAGCGAACACCCTGCAAACACAGTAATAGACGAACTTCAAACAGGGTATAAACTTTTTGACAAAGTATTGAGGCCAACTTTTGTAAATGTTGCAACGGAAGAAGGCTAGACAAAAGAACTTGAAGGAATAGGAATAATCACATATTATGGATTTTTACCAAATATTAGAAGTTGAAAAAAACGCATCGAAAGATGAAATTAAAAAAGCATTCAGACAAAAGGCAAGAAAGCTGCACCCTGATGTAAACAAAGAGCCTGATGCGGAAGAAAAATTTAAAGAATTGGGCCGCGCGTATGAAACCCTTATGGATGATGATAAACGCGCACTGTACGACCAATACGGCGAAGACGGCCTGAAAAACGCGGGATATTCTTCCCAAGGGCCCTTTGATTTTGGCTTTGGAGATATTAACGACATTTTTGCATCCTTCTTTGGCGGAATGGGCGCAGGTTTTGGCGGAGGATACCACGAAAACCCCAATGCCCCAAGGCGCGGTGCCGATTTAAGGATGGATATTCAAATTGATTTTATGGATGCAATGAATGGCATCGAAAAAGAAATCAAAATTGAACACACAGAACCTTGCGAAGAATGTAACGGCTCAGGGCTTGATAAAAACGCAAAAGACACCGTTTGTAAAACTTGCGGCGGCCACGGCAGAGTTCAGCAAAATATGCGGACAATTATAGGAAGCTATACATCCGTTACAACATGCCCGAAATGCGGCGGAACAGGAAAAAGCCCCGAAGCCTTCTGTAAAAAATGTAAAGGCGAAGGCGGCATAAAACAGGAAAAGAAAATTAAAATCAAAAGCCCAAAAGGGGTGGATACGGGTTCTAAAATTCGTCTTTCAAATGAAGGTAATGCGGGCAAAAACGGCGGCAGACCCGGGGATTTATACGTTGTACTTCATGTTAAAGAATCCGATAAATTTATAAGAGACGGCGCAGACATTCACACAATTCTTGAAATCTCCCCGGCACAGGCAGTTTTGGGGGATAAGGTTACTGTTGAAACAATTGACGGCAAAATTGAAACCCACGTGCCTGAAGGAATTCAAAATATGGATAAACTCCTTTTAAAAGGCCGCGGCGTGCCCTTTATCGGAAGCGACACCCAAAGGGGAAACCATTATGTTACGGTGAAAATTATCACCCCGAAAAAAATCTCAAAAGAGGAAGAAAAACTCTACAGAGCACTCTATGATATTCAAAAAGGCAAGAGCGATTCAAAAGATAATATTGTAGAAAAAGTAAAAACCGCCCTTGGGAAATAACCTTAAAACTCCGGCGAAAAACAAAGCATAAAAATAAAAAACAGGAAGGAAACCTCTAAAAATGAAAGCAAAAGTATTATTAATCGCCCTTTGTATGGTATTAATTAACCAATGTGCAATGGCATCAAGGCTTCCTGACGATTTTTGGAACTACATTAAAAAAACCGTACCGAATTCTACCCAAAGGTTTGATTCTTTGGTGGTTTTCCCGGACGGCACAACGTATATCCCCCTTTATCCCGCACAGGAAGCAGATATTAAAGATATTAAAATTGAATACACATATCCTGCAAATTTAGGGTTGAATTCAAAGCCTGAAGTTGTAATTTTTAACAACAACTTTGTTTTGTTAAAGCTTATTAAAGATAAAAACGGCAATTTTTCAATTACAAAAAATGAAAACCTGCCTTTAAAGGTAAGGCTTGGGGTTATGCCACAGGATATGCTTGTCCCTGTTGGCCTGCAGGTGCCGGAGAGCATGAAATTAATCTTGGGCGACCTCGTTATTCCGCAAAAAGGAGATAATTTAATCACCGTAAATACGGATGCAAAGATTGACAATGCCCAGGATGAAAAAAGCCAGCTGTTCCCTTTGAACGAACTTAAAAATAAAAAAACGATTATTTCAACGGATAAATCAAAGTTTGTTCTTGTATATAACGGAGGAAACGGCGGAAACGCAACCGGGGCAGGCAAAAATTCTCTTTATGAACTGAAGCTGAACGGTCTTCCTTCAAAAATTTTGGCCTCAAATAAATCAAAATTTGCGCTTATTATGTATTTTGGCTCAAAAACTCTTGAAGTTGTAGATTTAACAAACGAAAGAATGGTGGCGCAGATAAACCTTGACGATATGCCAAAAGATGCGGACTTAGACAGCGTGAATAACATTGCATACGTGGCTTCTGCAAATGCCTCTTCTGTTTATATGATAGATTTAAACGCCGCAAAGCTTATAAAGGCGATAAAACTGGAACAATCTCCGTATAAAATAGCTGTTTCCGGAGACGGAGAATCTTTAGCGTTTATAGACAGAAACACCCAAAAAATTTACAGCCTGAAACCCGACACAACATCAAACGAAGGATATGTTGCAAAATATATTGCGGAAGGAAAAAATCTTTCAAGAATTTTGTATAAAAATGATAAAATCTTTGCAATTTCAAGAACAGAAAACAGGCTTTCAATCTATAACGAGCCGGATGGTGTTTTAGAGAGCGAAATTGCCCTGAATGATAAGCCTGTGGATGCAGTTTTCTATCAGGATAAAATCTACATCCTTTGTGCAAAAGATAGTATCATAAACGTTTATGACACAAAAAGCGGTAAAATTGTTGAAAACATAATGCTTGATAATGCAGGATTTTATTCAAAAATTACAATAATTCCAAACCAGCCAAACGCTTTAATTACAGGCATTCAAACCAAAAAATTCCTGCTTTTAAACCTGGATAAAATGGTAATATCTAAAAAGCAAAACACAAACATAAACGTTTCAAACATTGTAATTGTCGATAATACAGCACCTTCAAGAGAAGCGGAAGCACTGTAGAAGACTTCTTTGAGGGCTGCAAGTGTCTCTTTAGAAAAAATTCAAGGGGGCGCAAGGGATTCAAAATGAAATTTAAAGAAAACCTCGAAGGGGTTAATGTAATTCAAAAAAACGACGATGCCTTTGTTTTTGACAAAGCGGCACTTGATGTGCTATCCGGCCTTGAAAAAACAAGGGAAGATTTTTGGAACCTTGATAATACAAGTGCGAATTTATTAAGTCTTCTTGTAAAATTGAAGGGTTCTAAAAATGCGCTGGAGATTGGCACATCAAACGGCTACAGCGGAATTTGGCTTGCACAGGCGCTTAAAGAAACGGGCGGAAAGCTTACAACGATTGAATTTTGGGATAACAGATTAGATGTTGCGGTTGAAAATTTTAAAAAAGCGGGGGTGAATGACATTGTTGAAACTCGCCTTGGCCAGGCCGTGATGATTTTAGAAGAGATGTTTCAGGAAATTTATCCTCAAAAAAACGTCAATGAGATTGACGATAAAGCATTTGAAGATGCGACAAACAGCCGCAGCGAAAAGCTTTTTGATTTTGTTTTTATTGATGCAAATAAATCAGAATATATTAAATATTTTAACCTCATTCACCCGATGCTTCAAAAAGGCGGGGTGATTGTTGCAGACAACATTTTATCCCATTATAAAAAGGTAGAACCCTTTGTAAAGGCAATTACAGACAACCAAAACTACCAAACCCAGCTCATCCCAATAGATACAGGAATGATTGCAGCTTATAAGTTGGAATAACTCTTTTTTATATTGCTGATTTCTTTTTCAGAAATCTTGTCTTGTTTCAAAACCAGGGCAATAAACCCGGGGGTGTAAAATTCAAAAAAAGGCGGGCAAATTACCCGCCTTTTAAATATTTTAGCCTTTTTAATAAAAGCAATCTTAAAATTCCAATGCTTTTTTGATTCTTTTTATGCAAACATCTTTGCCTAGGATTGTCATTGTTTTTGCCATATCTGCCCCACGGGTTCTTCCTGTTACAGCTGCGCGAACAGCCCACATCGTTTCTTTGGGCTTCATATTGTGCTGTTCCTTAAATTCAGTCCTTAAATCCGCAAGAACATTATGAATCACTTCATCATCTTCAAAGTCCCAACCGTCAATTAATTCCATAACCCTTTTTAAAACAGTCTTTGCTTCCGGTTTTTGAAGAGTTTCCATACCTTCTGTGTAATCCACATCTTCACCAAAGAAATAAGCGCAATCGTGTTCTAATTCTGAAAGTGTTGTTATGGGTTCACGGGTGATTTCTATCATCTTTTCAAGGTTTTCACGGCTCATCTTTGATAATGCAAAATCCCCAAATTCACTTGAATCATATTTTGAAAGGAAAGGAAGCGCCATATCCGTTAATTTTGAAATGTCCATTTTTTTAATATATTGGCCGTTCATCCAGTTCAATTTGTCATATTCAAAGATTGAATTGCTGCTTGAAACATCGTGAATTCTAAAATCTTTTGCAATTTCATCCACCGGTTTAATTTCAACCCCATCAGAAGGTGCCCAGCCCAATAGTGCAACAAAGTTAATCAAAGCATCTGTTAAATACCCTTGTTTTACAAAGTCTGAAACAGCAGTTGCGCCGTGGCGCTTTGAAAGCTTGCTTCTATCAGGTGCTAAAATCATCCCTAAGTGCCCAAATTTCGGCACTTCAGCGCCCAAAGCTTCATAAATTAAAATCTGCTTCGGTGTGTTTGAAATGTGGTCTTCGCCACGAATAATATGAGAGATTTTCATTAACATATCATCGATTACAACGGCAAAGTTATAAGTCGGCGTGCCGTTTGATTTCATAATTACAAAATCGCCGATTAAGTTTGTATCAAACTTCAATTCACCTTTCACAAGGTCGTTAAAGATTAATTCTTTATGCTCAACCTTAAATCTTATTGAAGGTTTCACGCCTTTTGCACGAAGCTCTGCCTTCTCTTCTTCGGATAAATTCATACATTTTCTTGAATAAACGTATGCCTTGTGGTTTTTCATCGCTTCTTCTTTTTCCGCTTCAAGCTCTTCAGGCGTGCAGAAGCATTCATAGGCATATCCTTTGTCTAAAAGGATTTGAGCATATTTTGGG
>CANSKM010000070.1 GCA_947647475.1 uncultured bacterium | reverse complement strand
ATTAACCTATGGTGCGTATTATTCTTTAAACAATGATGATTCTTCAATTATAGATGCCTTAAACAAAATAAAATACAATATTTCAAAGGCGCGCGAATTTGACCAAAGCCTGAATGAAACCGAATCCGCTTTTATTGATGCGCTTGAAAACCTGAAAGATGTTTCAAATACGTTAAGAAATTACTCGGAAAGTCTTGAGGCAAACCCTGCAAGGCTCGATGAAATTAATGAAAGGCTTGAATTAATTCAAAAGCTGAAGAGAAAATATGGAGATATTTTTGAAACTTATGAAAAACTGAAAGCAGAGCTTGAAACCCTTGAAGGCGGTTTTATGTCTTATGAAGATTTAAAGAAAAGGCAGGAAGAGCTTTTAGGTTCAATTGAAAAATTGGCAAAAAATATTACGGAAAAAAGGCTTCAAAACGCACAAAAACTATCTTCTTTAGTTGAGGAAGAATTGAGAAGCTTAAATTTAGACTGCGCAAGGTTTTCAATATCCGTTGAAGAAGTTGAAAATTATCTTCCAAACGGCAAAAACAGGGTTGAATTTTTAATTTCAACAAACGTTTCAAAAGAACTTGCACCACTGGTGAAAACCGCATCAGGCGGGGAAATTTCAAGAGTTATGCTTGCAATTAAAACTGTCTTTTCCCATGTGGATAAGGTTTCAACGATTATTTTTGATGAAATCGACACAGGAATTTCAGGGAAAACCTCAGTTTGTGTTGCAGGGGCAATTTCAAAGCTTGCAGAAAGTGCTCAGGTTTTTGCAATTACACACCAGCCCATAATTGCATCCAAAGCATCAGATTTTTATTATGTTTCAAAAGAACAAAAAGACAAAACAAATGTAAGTGTCAGAAAATTAACCGAAGCCGAAAAACCGAATGTTTTGGCGCAAATGGCCCTTGGGGATGTGAGCGATAATTCTTTAACTTTTGCAAAAGAGCTTTTAAATTCATAATTCCTCCCTTAAACTAGCAAATTATTTTTTGTTCATCTTTTGTATAAACGTTACTTTGAAATTGGAAATTATCGGGATAATTTAAAACATGAGAGTTTCATTAAACCTATACACCGGGCTGAACTACAAAATAAACTTTAACGGCAACAAAAAAGATAATGCAAAAGAAGATATTCAGAAGGATGTATTTCGCCCAAGGGAAATTGATGAGAATGAAGAAGCTGTTTTCAGGCCGGCTGTTATTAAATATCCCTGGATTGATATGAGCGATTTTCGGTTTTACCAGCTTGATAAATCAGCCAAAAAATCAGAAGATGAGACCCCTGATTACGTTTCAAACATTGCAAAATTAAACTCTTATATTATAAACACAAGCCCGCATGAGGAATTTGACGGATATCCGTCAAACTATGATGCTTTAAGCGAAGACTACGAAAATTTCAACGGTCCGATATTAACGATGAAATCTCCAAGGCAGCTTGTTCAATATTACAGCGATTTCATTCATAAAGCACTCAGGTTCAATCCAATTACGGGCGGCCTTGTGACAAAAGATATACTTAATGAATTAGAATATAAAATTGATTTTGAAGCACTTGGTATAGATAAATCGGATTTATCACTAAGAGACAAAGTAAAATTTGCCGCACTGTTTGATTTTTGGTCTGTAACTCCTAATGGAGAGCCAAGAGAGGGTTATGAAAGACCTGATTTTGTAAAATCCCCGAAACAATATGTGGATAAATTGCTGGATATTGGCTGGGTAGATACTGCATTGCAAGAAGCAAAAAGGTTTAAAAAACGCTATACTTATGAAGTAAGAAAAGCGGATGATGATCTGCAAAAATTGCTTGATGAAGAATATCAACAGGTTTTAAAAGAAAGAACTGAGCGTCCGAGAGCATACAGAGGATATACGCCCAATAAATATTATTCTCCTTTGAATCTTGAGATTGCCATTTTAACAAGCAGAAGCAGTGCGCTTGAAGCCGAAAGAAGAGCAAAAGAGCTTGCGGCAGCGCCGCCTGCATATGATCCGAATCTTGATATGGCAAAAGCGTGGCATGAATTTTTGGGCGGCGAGTGGGATTAATTTCTTAATTTGCCATTATCCGTTTGAGCATTCAGATTCTTGATATCCAAAGCCCCTTGTGTTTCAAGCATTTGGGATATTTGGGGTTAAAATATTGCTTCGATAAAATCTTTCGGGCAAAAATCCTGAAGGTCGTCGATTTTTTCGCCAACCCCGATAAGTTTGGTAGGAAGTTTATATTCTTTTGCAACTGCAAGCACAATTCCGCCCTTTGCGGAACCATCCAGTTTTGTAAGTGCAATTGCCGTTAAATCCACAGCTTCGTTAAACACTTTTGCCTGCATAAGCCCGTTTTGCCCAAGGTTAGCATCCAGCACAAGAATGCTTTCAATATTTGCATCCGGCGCATTTTTTGAAATTACGTTTTTAATCTTTTTTAATTCTTCAATTAGATTAAATTTATTTTGAAGCCTGCCTGCAGTATCGATTATAAGTGCATTATAGCCTTCTTCCTTTGCTTTCTGAATGGCTTCATAAACAATAGCGGCGCTATCTGCCTTGTCGCGCCTTACGATTTCAACTTCTGCCCTTTTTGCCCAAATATCAAGCTGTTCTTCGGCGGCCGCCCTAAAAGTATCACCTGCAGCCAAAAGAACCTTTTTTCCTTCATTTTTAAATTTGTGCGCCAAGCGGCCAATGAGCGTTGTTTTCCCGGCGCCGTTTATTCCCGTCACAAAATAAATATTAAGCTTGTTTTCTTCAAAAATGAGTTTCGGATTTCCTGCGGAATTTAAAATGTTTGAAAATTCTTCCTTTAAAAAATCTTTAAGCTCGGCTGATTTTACCCTTTTTTCTTTAATCTTGTTTACTATTTCAAGTGAAAAATCAACGCCCAAATCTGCCTTAATTAAAACAGCTTCAATATCTTCAAGCTCAAATTCATCAATTTCGCCCGTGCCCGCAATTTCTAAAACATTTTTTACAAGGGCGGATGATGTTTTTGAAAGGGCATCTTTAAGTGTGCTAAAGCTTGTTTTTTGCGTGTCTTGTGCTAAATTTGCACCGTCTTTTGCAATACTGTTTTTTTCAGGCTTTTTGAAGAAATTAAACATAAACTTCAACCACTTTTGCCAAAATTCCGTTTATAAAAGAAGGTGAATCGTCCGTTGAATATTTCTTTGCAAGCTCAAGCGCTTCATCGATTACAACCTTTACGGGTGCATCTTTTACAAACAAAAGCTCTGCAATTGCAATTCTTAAAATGTCTTTATCAATTTTAAAAAGCCTTTCGATATCCCAGCCGGAAGCAAGTTCTTTAATTACATTGTCGATTTCTTCTTTTTTCTCTTGATAAGTTTTTATGATTTTATGAATGTATCTTTTAACATCAGTTTGGCCTGAAAGCACGCTCAGCTCTGCAATTTCAAGAGCAGATAAAGATTTTTCCGCAACATTCATAATTGTGTCAATGTCTTCTCTCATTTTTGATGTTAAAGGCATTTCAACCGGGATATTGTTTGCATCAATCGGCCTTGAAAGGTTATCAGGGTGATTGTTTTCAAATTCTTCAACAAATTCTCTAACCCCTGAAAGTTCTGATGTTACGATTGAAATTTCTTCTTCACAGTTGCTGATTAGAGTCCTTACAGACCCTAAAATCATCTGGTCAAAATCACTGTTTGCAAATTTATCGATTTCTTTCCCGATTTGAGAAAATATTATAAGTGCTAATTCTCTTGATGCGCGTCTTGCCTGCATTCTTTATTCCTTTATTAAAGTCTCGATTGTTAATGTTATTATAGCCTAAAAAGTTCAATTTTATCCAAATAATTTTTTATAGAATTTTCATAAGAAAACATTTTTGCTGTCGTAAGTGCGTTTCTTGAAATTTCCAAAAATTGCTTGGGTTTCAAGGCTAAAATCTTATTCAACGTTTCATAAATTCCTTTTTTGTTTGGCTTTAAAAGAAATCCGTTTTTAGAATCCTCTATAATGCCGTCTATGCCTGAATTCTTGCTGCAGCATACAGCCATGCCAAAACTCAGGGCCTCCATATAAACCATGCCGAAAGTTTCGTTTTTGGAAGGGAGGATAAAAATATCTGCTTCTTTCATTTTTTTATAAACATCTTCTTTTGACATTTGCCCCAAAAATTTTACATCAAGCTTTTTTTTGAGGTTTAAAATTTCAAGCTTTTCTTTTAGGGGCCCGTCTCCAATAATTTCAAGGCTTATTTTCGGGTTTTTCTTTTTCAATTTTTTATACGCTAAAATCAGATTTTTAATATTTTTTCTCTCGATCAGGCTTGAAACTGTAATAATCTTTGCTTTTTTGGAATTAAACGTGCGCTCAAGTTTTTCATTTTCTTCCGTAATTTCTAAAGGGACGCCTGAATAGATAATCTCAATCGGTTTTTCAATGTCGGGGATTATTTTTTTAATTTTATCTTTTAGCCAAAAAGACCTCGGCAAAATGCATACAGCGTTTTTATAGGCTTCAATCATTCTCTTTTTAAACATTGAATATTTGAAGCTCGTCATAACCGTAATATCGCTTGAATGTACCGCTGCAAGCATTGGAATGTTATATTCTTTTGAAATGATATCTGCAACCATAAGCCCGGATGGCATGTGTGCTATGATTGCATCAAACTTATCATCCTTAAAATATTTTCTATACGCTCTTAAAACACTTCCCTGGCCAAAAGGGGTTAAGAAATTTTTGTTAAAAACTCTGACATCACCGTTTTTATGGCAACCGTTTTTGTAAAGCTTTCTTTTTCTAATTAGGACATTTGGAATTAAATTCGGCCTGAAAACTTCAACCAAATGTCCGCGCTCAATAAAGCCTTCCGCAAAATCTTTAATGGTTAAAGGAATGCCTGCCTCGTTTTCAAAAAGCGGGTATAAATCAGTGATAAGAAGGATTTTCATGCTTTACCTTTTTATCCTGTTTTTATACTTTTTTAAATTTGGTAAAGTCTGCACATGCTTCAAATTTATTTCTGAGCCCCAAAAGAAGCGCCAAACGATTGTTTTTATCTTCAACATTTTCATCGTTTACAAGCACAGCCTTGAAGAAATCATCAATTAAAGGTGTTAAAGTGTACAGGTTTTTCACTGATTTTAAATCTTCATTTTTGAAAGATTTAAGCGCTTCAAAAAGCTTTTTCTCTTCATCCGATTTTAAATCAGAGGCGCCAAAGTTTCTCTCTAAAAGCGTTTTATCCACGCCTTCTGTTATTCTTGAAATTCTTTTTGCCTGTTCTATAAAATCTCTAAATTCTTTTGTTTCTTTTTCAGATTTCAAGTCTTCGCACTTTTCTTTAAATGTTTTAAGCGCACAAAGCGGCGAACTCTTTCTTAAAGCTTCAAGGATTTCACTGTCATAATCTGCTTCAAACATTACAAAAAGCCTGTCGATGATAAAATCTATAAGCTCTGATTTTAAAGTTAATTCCACTTCAAGGTTAAACTCTTGCGCAATTTGTCTTACCGAAAAATCGATTAATTTTTCAATATCAATTTCAAAACCCGCTTCAAGAATTATTCTTAAAATTCCGATAGCGGCACGGCGCACGCCAAGCGGATCGTTTGAGCCTGTCGGGCGTTTTTTCTTTTTATCCTTTTGGGTGGATAGGAAAACCGCAGCAATCGTATCAATTTTATCTGCAATTGAAACTATCATCCCTTCTTTTGAATTTGGAAGTTCTGAATTTGCATTCAGCGGGAAATAGTGTTCTTTAACAGCACTTGCAACGTTTTCTTTTTCACCTGATTTTAGTGCATAATTTTCGCCGATAAACCCTTGAAGCTCCGTAAATTCAAACACAAGCTTTGTGCTCAAATCTGCTTTTGAAAGCTTTGCAGCCCTCAGGGTATCTTCTGTCAGGGTGTTATCAAATTTTAATTCTTTGCATAAATATTCTGAAATCTTTTCAACCCTTAAAGTTTTATCAAAAAGGGTCCCAAAATCTCTCTGGAAGGTCATTCCCTTTAGGGCTTCAATTTTTGACACAAGCGGGGTTTTAACATCTTCATTATAGAAAAATATCCCATCTTCAAGCCTTGCGCTTACAACCCTTTGGTTTCCGGCCTTTATGTTTTTAAAGGATTCTTCATCCGTACCCACAAAGTTTGCCATTGTGATAAATTTGTTTGATAATTTCCCTGTTTTAATGTCATACAACGGAAAATACCTTTGGTGTTTTGACATAACCGTTGTGCTTACAATATCAGGAATTTCAAGATATCTTTCATCGAATTCGCACATAACAGGCACGGGATATTCGGTGATAAATGTTACTTCATCCAATAAATCATCAAGGTTTGAAAAATCAATTTTTAGCCCATATTCTGTTGCCAGCGCGTTTGCAGATTTTACAATTAAATCTTTTCTTTCTTTAATGTCAGCATAAACATTGACGCTTTTTAGGTCTTCAAGGTAATTTAGAGGATTTTTAATTTCAACTTCTTTGATTTTCGCAAATCTGTGGCCTCTGGTTTTATTTGTTGCTTTTTTATCAATGATTTTAAAATCAAGCGTTTCATTGTCTAAAATTGCAAGAACATTTTCAATCGGCCTTGTGAATTTTTCTTCAAAATTGCCCCAGCGCATAAAATGCGACCCTTGAAGCTTTAAGACCATACCTTCAATATTTTCTTCAAGAATGTTTTTTGTTAAACGTCCTTTTTTTTGAACCTTTGCAAAGATGTAGCCGTCTTTTTGGTAGAGCTCTTCTTCTTTAACATCGTTTTTCTTTGCAAAACCAAGCGCCGCCATTGTATATTCGCCGTTTTCATCAACTGCAGCCTTCAAAATTGGCCCTTTGACATCTTTTACGATGTCTTCCTGGCTCTCATTAAGACCTTCAACCAATATTGCAAGCCTTCTTGGGGCAGCATAGCCTTTGATTTCTTTATAATTTAAACCGTTTTCTAAAAATAACTTTTCAAATGCAGATTTAAGCTGGCAAAGTCCGCTTTCAACAAACTTATAAGGCATTTCCTGCACTAATACTTCCAATAAAAAATTCTTCATGCCTTAATTTTATTACAAAAATAAAATTTATTGAAACTTTTTTTAATTTCTATAGTGCTTTGCTTTGTAAAATCCTAAATATCCAAGCAGCCTTGAAGAGAAGCTTTCGTTTTGGTTAACCGCTTTTTTCATTTGATTTTCTTTTTCTCTTTTTTGCTGTCTTGTTTCAGTTTCTTTTATAACAGGACCGTAATCATCCATAAGCAAAATTGTGCCATATCCCGTGGTATCCGGTTTTTCTCCAAAGGCTCTGCGGCGGCCTGTGTTGAAATCCATAAAAGCCCTTGCTCCGTCTTTTGCGCGAATTTCCATCATTGTGCCGTCCGGGGTGACGATAATATGTTTAATATTTTCTTTTTTAAATGCATTTGCGGTTGCAGAGTTTATGTTATCAAGCACTTTGTCAAAATCAAACCTGTTTCCGTATGTTCTTAATATAAAATCGTAATAGTCCATTTTATATTTTGGTTCATCATCATTAAACCTGACAGGTGCCTTTAAAATGGTAGGTTCGGAA
>CANSKM010000069.1 GCA_947647475.1 uncultured bacterium | reverse complement strand
TAAAAGCACCAGGAAAATATCCGTCAAAGGTGTAATATTTATTTCATTAAAGGTTTGTCGTTTCATAAAGGTCCCTTGTTTTTAGCCTTGGTCTTGAATTGTTTCGTTTTCTTCTTTTAATTTATCCTGCTCTTTTTTGGATAACGGCTCGCCTGCAACAATGAGCTTTTCAAAGCCTGCTGCCTGCGCTGCTCTCATAATCTTCATAATTTCAGAACTTTTAGCATGTTCATCCGCCTTTACAACCACTTCTTTTTTGTCTTCATCGGTGGCGGATGATGTCAGCTGAACAAGCTTTTCTTCAAGCGCTGCTTCATCCTGAACCTGTTCGCCGTTTAAAAAGAATTCGCCTTCTTTTGTTAAAGAAACTGTGGCATTTTTTTCTTCAACGCTAAGCCCTGAATTAATTTCGGGCATTTTAATGTTATTGTCCATAGATTGAAAACTCGGCGCAATTACCATCATAATAATTAAAAGCACCAGGAAAATATCCGTCAAAGGTGTAATATTTATTTCATTAAAGGTTGAGCGTTTTTCGTTTTTGCCTGTTGTTCTGATTGCCATTTCTTTATCCTTTATTTTCCGCTTGGATGCGGGTTTGTCGGGTTTTAGGCGTTGCGCGGAAATTATAGAGAAATTGTGCCCGCGTCTGCCATTTTTACTTCTTCGTCTGAATCGATAAAGCTTAAAAATACAAGTTTAATAAGTTTAAAGTCTGATTCAAAGCGGGTTACAACACTTTGGAAGTAGTTGTATAAAATAACTGCAATGATTGCAACGCCAAGACCGAAAGCTGTTGCAATAAGGGCTGATGCAATACCTGTTGCAACCGCTGCGGATTGGTTTCCTTGAACCGCTAAATCCTGGAATGTGTAGAGAATTCTTACAACCGTACCAAATAACCCCAAAAATGGTGCCACGCCGCCGATTGTACCTAAGATATTCAATCCTTTTTCAAGCTTTCTTGTGGCTAAAGATGATGAAATATCGTAAGCTCTTGAAAAGCCGGATCTTTGTTCTGTATAAATTCTTAAACCTTCATCCACCATTTCTGAAATTATTCCGCCAAGCTGAACGGAAATTCTTTGTGCCGCGCCAATGTTGTTTTTAGCAAGCGCTTTTTGAAGGCTTTGGATAAATTCGCCAATATTTCTTTCATTTTTCCTGTAATAGATAAGTTTATTAATTGCAACCGCAATAACAAGCACCGAACATATAAAAATCGGGGTTAAAACGGGCCAATCCATTTTCATTGATTCTAATAATAAATCCATAGTTTTATCCTTTATTTTCTCTTCTTATCTTTTTATCTTGGCGGGCCGCATGGGCTTAAACTCTATCTGTAGCTTGCGCCAAGCACGTTATAGTCGAATGTGAATTCGATATCTATATTACTTCCTTTGAATTCGGGCGGAAGCGGTTTAAACGGTGCTGTGAGTTCGATTGCCGCTTTTGCTGCTTCATCGTTTGAAATTGAACCTGAGCTTTTGCTTACTCTGATAGAAAGCAATCTTCCATCTCTTCCTATCTTAAAGAGCACTACTACGCGCTTTGAAGCATCGCCCTTCGGCGGATTCCAGTTTCTTTTGATACGGCGCTCAAGTTCGCGCATATATGGACCCCAATCGGGCGATTTTATTGCATCTATCCCTGGCGGGCCTGAAGGATTTCCGGGGCCGGGGTTTCCCATAGAGCCTGTGCCATAGCCTGTTCCTCTTGTGCCGGGTCTTGCAGTTCCGGAGGTTCCCGTGGAGCCTGAAGAACCCGTTCCTCTGGATGGAGAAAGCTGCGGAGAAGGCATTCCAACTCCTGTGCCGGCTGATGTTCCACCGCCCTGTGCTTGGGTGCCTGTGGCTGTCCCCGTGCCTGCCATCGGCCTTGGGCCGACAGGAGCTTCTGTTTTTGGAACTGCTACGCTAAACGGGCTTTTTGGAGCTGTCGCAAGCTTTGGCATAGCAGGTTTTGGAGCTTCCGTTGTTGGTTTATAAACAGGTCTCTGTACCGGTGCGGCAGGTTTTGCAGGCTGTGGTGCCGGTTTTGGCTGTTGCGCTTGTGGTGCCTGCGTTTGTACAGGTTTTTGAATCGGTTTTTGTACGGGTTTTTGCTGCGGTACTTGCGGTGCCGGGGCAGGTTTTTTTGGCTGAGGCTGTTTTGGTGCAGGTGCCGGTGCGGGGCTTGGGCTTTGTGCCGGAGAAGGTGCAGGAGAAGGCTCGGATACACGCTTTGTCGGGTCGTGCTTTCCGCCTGCCCTTGAATTTCTGTCCGATCTGTATTTTGTATTTTTATCAATCGGATCAGCCTCGTTTGTAACAATTACAAATTCAAGGTCTTTTTTCTTCCAATCCGGCCTGTCTGCTCTTGGAATAACGAGTCCCAAAAGGGTTAGGGTGAGCACTGTAAGCCAAATTAAAAACACGCATAGAGGGTGTAATATTAAAGATATTATGATTGATTTTGTGAGCGAAACTTCGTCTTTTGTATCGCTAAAGGAATTAGGGAGCGTTTTTAGTCCCTTTGTCGGTTCATCTAAATCCTCAAAATCAAATTTGCTTCTTAACTGTGTCATGTTCTTCCGTAGTTTTTAAGTCTTTGACTATTATTTATTACAGATTTTTAACAAATGAAATAGCCGGACTTGCTAATTTCCTGTATTATGCCCTTCGGTTTACAAATCTTAATAATTATAAATATTTGGTGCTGAAACCGTGATTGGCTGTGTGAAATATAAATCAAGCACAACGTTTGCAGGAATATTTACGTTTTCTCCCTTTTGTCTTGCAGCATTTGCAACGCCGATTGTGGCGCCCACTGCTGTGCCGTAAACTGCACCTCTGCCAACGGAACCGCCTGAAAGCGCACCCATTGCAGTACCCAAGGCAGCACCTGAAGCGGCACCTGCGACTGTGTTTTTGCCATAATCTTTGGCTGAATCTATTTTTGTTCCGCCTTTTAAAATGCCTGAATTATCATCAGTTTTAAATACGGCATTTATCGCTATGTTATATCCTTGCGGAGTTCTGAGATTATTGAAAATTACTTTAATTTGTCCGTTTCTGTTTGCAATTCCTGCTTTTTTAGCTTTTACGACCGTTCCTGTTATAACGCTTCCGCTTTGTGCAACAGTTTGTCCGTTATAGGTTATGGCATTTGGCAAAGTTACTGTGACCAAAGAGCCCACGGCAGCGCTTTCAGAGTTTAGTGGGGCAGATAAAATTGCAGGAGCGGTAATTCCTGCCGGAACGTAAACCACTTGCCCCTGAAGGGTTCCTGTGTTTGGAACGTTTGTTTGAGAGTATGAATAATTTGAAGCGGCAAATGCTCCGCTTGTAACAGCCAGTGTAACGCAAGCACTAAGTACGATTTTGCCTGCAAATATGCCAAATTTCTTTAAATATAATTCCATTATTATTGCCTCCTCTTTAAAAAATCTATTTTATAGATAACTTACAGTATAATACAAATTTTGAAAATAAGCCTAAATGTTAAGCTTAATGAATGTTTTCTCTTTTGATGTCGGGCTCACTGCTGTCATAATCTTCGTTTAACATTATATATAAAGCATCACTTGTTGGAAGAGTGATATGAAGCCCCATTTCGTAATCTCCGCTTGGGACATATTGTAAAACACCTGCTCTTTTCCAATACATTCCTTCTCTTGGGTGAACGGTTTTATTGTATGAGGCAGGCGGGGTTAAATTACCGCCAATTTGTTCACTTCCGTTTTGTGTTACGGTTGCATTTATTTTTTTAATGGAGCCGTCCGGTAAAATCACCTCTGTTATTCTTATAATCATTGCTGCATTTATGCCTTTAATCGGCATTTTTAGCATTTCAACATATCCTCTGAAATATGAATTTTTGGGCAAAACATTTACTTCATAAGCCCAAAGGTCTGTCGGGTTTACAAAATATACAATATCTCCTTCATTCAAAGAGGCTGTAGATAGCGTTTTTAGGGGGTATGCCTGAATCATAACCCCTTTTGAAATTTTTGTATTGTTTTCAAAAACTGCAGCCGAAAAGGCGCTGCCTCCGGGGCTTTTTGCCAAAATGAACAGGTTTAAGAATAATATTAAAATAAGAATTAAAATTTTCTTTGCCATATTATATATTTTAAGCTATTTTTCATTTTTTGCAAAAATAGGGAAATGTGTTCTATAATTTTTTTATGGGAAACGAGGAAAAGAAAAAAGTTAAAATATCCAAAAGAAAAATTGCTCTAAGGTTTTTAAACATTGCCTTTTGCACTGTTTTTGTTTTTGCAATTCTTTTTTATGTAAATTTAGGGCGGGTTGTAAATTCTTTCCTTGACGTTAATTATATTAAAGAAATTGTTAACAAAAATACAAACCTTGTTTTAAATTTAGAAAATCCCGACATTCAAACAACAAAAGATTTCGGTTTAAATCTTTCAACCAAAAAAGTAGCGTTGAGCCCTGAAGACGGGGCATCTTTGCTTGAAATAGAAAATGCAAAAATCGGTATTAAAATTTTCCCGCTTTTGTTTAAAAAAATTGAATTCAGGGAAATTGCAGCTTCTGATTTAAAGTTAAACGTCGAAAGATATAAAAATGGCAGTTTTAATTTTCAAAAATATTTTAAAACCGAGTCAAATTTCCCTTTTGCACTTACAGCTTCAAATGCTCTTGTGCTCTTGGATAAATATGAAATCCTTTATAAGGATGAAATTACTTCTTTAAATGCTGAAATTATAGGTAAAGATTTGATTTCGACCGAATTTAACCTGGACAGTATTGCAGATATTAAAACAGAAGGAGATTTAAAGCTGTCCCGCAGGGGTAAAGTTCAGGTTTCACCTTATGCAATTGATGCTAAACTCAAGTTTCCTTTAAATAAAAACCTTGATTTTAAGGACTATCGCCTTGAAGCAAGTGTTAAAAACCTTGATTTTTCATATCTTCACCCCTATGTTTTGGATTTTGTTTCAAAAGATATAAGGGCGCTGAGGGGCACGGGTTCACTTGTTGTGCTTCCTGCAGAAGCTATGGGGCTTTCTAAAAATCCGCTTGAATTTAAGCTTAATATGAAAGATGTTTTTATAAATATTTATAAAAATAACCACAACAACCCTGTTGATATTCAAGGAAAAAGCACTCTGGATTTAACAACGAGTTTTCAAAAAGATGAAATTTTTATAGACAAACTTAAATTTAACAAGGAAAAAATTGATATTACAGCATACGGCGTTTTGAAAAATATTTCAAATGTTAAGAATATAAACCCTGATATCACCTTTGAAATTAAGAATTCATCTTTAGCCGATATGTTAAAAATTGCACCTGATTATTTAATTAAAATGCAGCAGGATTATATTCCGAATTTGAAAAAATATAATGCAAACGCCAATGTTAACGCTAAATTTCAGCTCAAAGACCGTTTCAGATATCCAAATATGTACGGATATGTCAAATTGGACGATGTTTATCTTTTGGAACGCCCAAAAAACGTTAAAACTTCATCCGGCGACTGCAGGTTTGAAGGAGATAAAGTCTTTATAAATGTTGATGCCAATTTGCCGCCTGCAGGCCAAAAGCTTACTCTTAAAGGTGAAACGGAAATTAAGGAACTTCCCTTTGCAAAATTTGATATAAAATCAAGCCAAAATGTTGATATTGAATTTGCGCATAAAATTTTAATTCCGATTCACAAAATTTTCGGGTTCCAGCTTGGCCCCCTGCCTTTTATGACGGTTGGCGGAAACGGCGAAATCTCACTTTTAACGGAAGGCACCAGAGAAAGTGCCAAATTAAACGGCTACTTTAGAACAAAAAACGGAAGGGCTACTCTTGCAGGGCTTAATACTAAGCTTTTTAACGGGAATTTAAACCTTCTTTTTAAGGATAAGAAAATAATTTTTGATAATACAACGGGAACTGTCGAAGGGGCAAAGATTAAAATTGACGGCTCTTCTGATGTTTTTGGAAATTTGGATTTATATGTCAATGTTTTTGATGTAGAAGCAAAAAAGGCGCTTGATGTTGTTAAAACAAGCGATATGGTACTTGCGCTTTTAAATGGCGGAAAATTTCTTGATGCTTATACAAACCCGAAGGGAAATATAGATTTTAATATGCGCCTTTGGGGCAAAGTTGATCCTGTTTCAGAAGAGGATTTTACCGATTTTTCAAAAATGGAGCCTTCGGATAATCTTAAAGCCAAGGGTGCAATAACATTTAAAAACAACTCAATAGACATTTTTCCTGAAATTAAAGCTACAAAGGTTATGGGTGTACTTAATTTTACGGATTTTGTCACAATGGACTTAAATGCCGATATTTACAATTCACCCTTTAATATGACCGGAAGTGTCACCCCGGATGTTAAGGCCTCTAAAAAACGCTCTGAACAACCTCAGATTGTGGATTTAACTTTTAAATCCAAAAATGTAACTTCACGTGATTTATTCAGATTTTTCTATGATAACCAGGACGGTTTTCAGTCTAAAAACAGAATTGAGCCTGAATTATATGAATTTTTAAATAAAATTAATTTTAAATTTGCAACAAGCGTGCGTGCCAAAGGAAAAGTAAACCCGGATGATGCCATTATTGATATGAAAAAATTTACGCTTGAAGGCTGGGCAACAGGCATGAACTACAAAGGTTCCGATGTTTTCTTTAATTCGGGCGAGGTTAAATTTAAGGATCAGAAGCTTTTATTTAAGGATTTGAACACGACACTTTGGGGTGCAAACGTTATTACAAGCGGGGATGTGGATAAAATTTTTGATGATTATTTTATTCCGAATTTAAGCTTTAAGCTTGTTTCTTTCCCGTTTTCAAAAGTGTCTGAAATGGCCGCAGGGTCAAATGATAAAAATATTAAAAAAGTGTTCAATGACTTTTCTGATTTCAAGGGACATCTAAACGGCGAGTTTCAATATAATAAAGCAGGGTTTTTGGGCCATGCTAATTTAAACAGTATTTCTCTTTATGATAAAAAGCGGGATCTACCCATATATCTTAACAGTGGGGATTTAAAATTTTCCGATAATGATCTAAAATTGAACGCCCTAAATATGTCTTACGGACATACGCCACTTTATATTGACGCTTTTTTAAATGATTACAACACTAAAAAACCGGATTTTAACGTATATTTATCAACAAATTTAAACGAAGAAAGTCTGGATAAACTTTTAAACCCAATGCTTCAGTTTCCTTTAAAAACAAAAGGTGAATTCACCCTTAAAGGAAGGCTCAGAGGCACTCTGGATGATTATACGGTATTTTCTTCCGTAATTTTAAACCCCGGAACTGATCTTTATTTTATGGGTTCAAACCTTGGCGATACGGCAAGTAAACGGGAAATTAACTCGAGGATTGAATTTAAAAATGATGAAATAAATATAAGAAATATTAATTATCTAAAATTTGTCCTTTCCCAAAACAATAAGCAGACTCCGTATGAAATGTTGAAACTTTCAGGCGGTGTAAAGGTCGAAGATGATAAAATCTTTTTGAATAATTTAAAATTTAATACTCCAAACCCTGCTCCTGCAAGGCTTTTAAATGTTGTGTTTAAAAAATCCGTTCTAAAACAGGGAACTTTTACATCGAATATGATTTTAAACGGTTATGTGTTTGAGCCAAAGGCCAAGGG
>CANSKM010000068.1 GCA_947647475.1 uncultured bacterium | reverse complement strand
ATTTACAACAGTGCAGTTTTTACCCTAACATCCGCCCGGAAAATAGTCGCAGATGAGCTTTTTGCTTTTGTTAAATTTCAAAAGCTTTGCAATTTTTTTTGCCAAAGGTTCCGGATGAATTAATTTTTTATATTTATCCACAAGAATTGCTTTTTTTATGAGTGTGCGGTTGTAAACCTCCGCCGCTGAAGCATTTGAGTCTATATGAGGTTCAAGCTCGCGCATTTGCTTTTTGCAGTTTAAGATTTCAATTTCTATACGTTTTATAAGCTTTTTGTTCATAATCATTGGGGAATTTTCCGGAGAATTTTTTTCTTCCATAATAGTATAGCCAATTTCAAACTTTCTAAGCTCCCCTAAAAAATGGAAAATTATATGTTGAATATGGTAAAATATGGTGTATATTTTTGAGGGGTAAATTTTGGCAAAAACAGGCGTAAAGCAAGTCATAGCGTACCTTCACACCCACTGGGACAGGGAATGGTACAGAACAAAAGAAGAGTTCAATTTAAGACTTTTAGAGGTTTTTGATGAAATTTTAGAAGAGCTTGAAAGTGGCTCTATGCCTTGTTTTTACTTTGACGGGCAGACGGCAGCCCTGGAAGATTATTTGAAGTTTCGCCCCGAAAAGCTTGATTTAGTGCGGAATTTAATTGAAAAAAAACGCCTTTATATAGGCCCCTTCTACGTTAGCGCCGATAATTTTCTTGTCGGGGGAATTTCTTTAGTAAGAAATCTTTCTCTTGGGCTTAAATACTCCAAAAGTCTTGGGGAGAGCGAGTTTCTGGGGTATTTGCCCGATACTTTCGGACATTCAAGAAGTATGTTTGATATTTTAAAAAGTTTTAATATCCCCTATGCCCTTGTCTGGCGCGGGCTTCCGGAGTTGCCGCAGAACGATTTTAAAATGAACGGTGTGAACACGACAAAACTTCCCGTCGGATATTTTATGGATGTATTGCACAATATGAGCGGGTTTTCGCCCAATTCAAAAGAATTTAAAAACGGGGTTAAAACCTTGGTTGGCATTTTGGATAAAATTGCCAAAAACTCTTCAAATACGCTGCTTTTGCCTGTTGGTGCCGATCATTTAGCCGGGCTTTTAAATTCGGCCGAATTGGTGAAAAATGTGAACTTAGAGCTTGCAAAATCTAAAGCAAATTATGAAATAAAATTGGCTTCGCCTTTTGAATATGTTAAGGATGTTAAGTATTCCGGGCTTGATTTAGAGGGTGAATTTTTAGATAACTCTGAAACCTACGTTCTGCCCGGGGTTTACTCTTCAAGAATTCCGCAAAAAGCCTTTAATGCAAGGCTTCAGTGGGAATTATTCAGAATTGTTGAGCCCTTTAATTTCTTTTTTGGCGGAAAATATAAGCCCAGCTTGGATTTTGCCGTTAAGGAGCTTATAAAAAACCATGCGCACGATTCAATTTACGGGTGTTCGACAGATGAAGTTCACAGGTGCGTAGAAGCAAGGTTTAACAAGGTTTTAGAGGTTTGCGACGGGGTAAAACACAGGTTGATTCGGGATTTTAGGCGTAAGAACAGCTTAAAAGCTTTAAATGGTACGGATTTTGGCAGTGCTAAAGTGAAGAATACCAAAAAAACCCCTGAAAAGTTTGCCCTTTTAAATTTTTCAAACTTTGAATTTTCAGGCCCCGTGAGTGTTATCACGGATGAGAAGATGAAGAGCGGGCAATTGGTGCGCAAATTCAGGAAATTTAGTGACGAAATCCTTTACGACACAAGGCAAATCCCCGTAACAGAACAGTATTTAACATCGTATGAATATTTAATAGAGCCAAAAGGCTTGAAGCCATTCTCTTTGAGCCTGTTTGAAAACGTTAAAACCCAATCTGTGCTTGAAATTTCAGAGAATAGAATTTCAAATGGCGCTCTGGAGCTGAGTTTGGAGCGTAAAAACGGAGAATTTACCATAAATTTATTTGATAAAAAGAAAAAAATCGAATATTTTGATGCTCTTAAAATCCTTGTGACAAAAGACATTGGGGATAGTTACAACTTTGCGCCTGCGAGTAAACCATTGAAATTAAAGCTTTTAGGGGCAAAAGTAATTGAAAAAGGCCCTGTGCGTGCGGCTTTAAGGCTCTTGTTTGAAAATAATTTTAAGCTTGATGTCTTTTTGTCAAATTTTTCGGAATTTTTTGAATTCAGGGCGAAATTCAATAATAATAAGAAAAATATCAAAATTCAAGCGTGTATAAACCTGAAAAACCCGATAAACACTACATTTGCAGAAGATGCTTTCGGATATATAGAAAGAAAACACGACCCTGACTGCTTTTTGCTCGATAATATGCCCGCAGTTCCAAGAATAGAGCTGAAAACAAATTCTTACCCGATGCAAAAGTGGTGTCTGGCGCAGGGTTTGGGCGTTATCACAGAAGGGCTGAATGAGTATGAAATTTATAAAAACGAATTAAAGATTGCCCTTCATCGAGGCAGCGCAAGGATTTCAGAGCCCAAAAACAAGGCAAGATTTGTGCCTGCGGGCCCTCCGATTGAAACTCCCGAACTTCAGTGTTTGGGGCCAAAAGAGGTGAGATTTGGGTGTGCTCTAAGCGTTGATATACCTGAGATTGAGCGATTGAGCGAAAATTTTTACGGCTCGATTGTCCCGATTTCGTTGAAATTTTTGTCATCCAACGAAGAATCGGCAAAATCTGAAAAATTTGCCGCGTACAAAAAGAAATTTGAAAAAAAATTCCTGAATTTACCTGAAAACCTCAGATTTTACGGGCTAAAGCCGGATGAAAACACAGGTTCATCCAACGGTAACAAGGTTTTTGGCGTTTTCTATAATACGGGCGATAAAAATATCACTTTTAAAAAGAAAACTATACCGCCCAAAACCATTACTTTTATTGAGCTTGAGTCGGGTACAATTTAACAATCCGTTTAATAGACGCTTTTAAACCGCCTATTAAACATCGCAAAACCTTGCGGGGTTTACTTTATCAGCGTTTCTTCCTTAATTTCTTCAAGGTTTTCAAGCGGAAGCGGGCTGCTTTCAATTAATTTGCGGTTATTTTCAATGTTTGCAAGCATTTTTCTTTTCTTATATAAAAGGTAGAAAAATGCGATTATTACTGCCGTTGCGCCGAATATTACAAGTTCGATATTGTCTTTAATTTTTTCGCCAAAAATCATCAAAACCGCACTCACGATGAAAAATCTCATTCCGCGTCCAATGGCGGATGCGGCCAAAAATGCCCAAAAATTCATATTTAAAATGCCGCTTGCGATTGTGAAAACTTTATAAGGAATTGGCGTGAAAGCCGCGAAAAATACGGCTTGCGGGCCATATTTATTATAAAGTGCTTCAACTCTTTCAAACTGTTCGTGAGCTCTTTTGTCGCCGTTTTTGCTTAAAAGGCTGAAAAGCCAGTTGAACACGGGTCTTCCGCCAAATTTACCGATTAAATAGCCTATTGCACCGCCCACTGCAGATGCTATTGTGCAGATAAGTGCGTAATAGAGCGCGTTTTGGGGGGTTTTTAAATCCATCGCAATAAGTAAAAAATCCGGCGGCGGAACAAGGAAAAAGCTTTCTATGCAAGAGTTTAAGGCTAATCCTAATGTGCCAAGGTCTGTAAAATATTGATTTATGGTATTTAACATATTGATTTCCTTTTGATGTCTTTTAAAACCGCATAAAGCGGGAAAGTTGCTAATGCTTTGAAAACCTTATGTTACTGGGTTTTCAGCCGTGTTGTCCGCGTTGTTTTTTAAACCGATAAGCCCTGCGATGTCCCTCATTACTCTTCCGTCTTTATCAAGAGCTGTCGCCCGAACTTCAGCAACCGTGCAAACTTTGCCTGTTTCCTTAATTTTTATAATCTGCTCAAACGTAACGCTGGCGCTGGTATTGGATTTTACAGATGTACTTACAACCACGTTATTCATAAGTTTTGCCGGAAATTTATATTTTATGTTGATATCAACAACGGGCATAACAATGCCGAAATCCCGCGCCAATTCATCAATTCGGATGCCGTTTTGAAAAAGCCATTCAACGCGGCCTGCCTCCATCCACCTTAAATATGTTCCGTGCCAAACTACCCCGTATGCGTCTGTATCAGCGTATTGCACCTTATATTCAATGTTATTGAGCATCTTTTTTGTCTTTCTTGTCGTCTTTCTTTTTCTTGTCCGGAACGGTCAAATCCCTTGTGTAGGTTACAAAAGAGGGCGGTTGAATCACCGTTCTCACAAGGAGCGCGTTTTCGTTGCTGTAGGCTTCGACTGAAATTGAGTTTAATTTGTCATCAGGCGTAATTATAACGCAGCCTTCGCACTTTTCATTTATGCTATATGCAGGCCCCTTCTTTGAAAGCGGGTTTTTGTTTACCGCATTCAGTTCTTCCGTCAGCTTTTTGGAGATTACGGAAGCTTTCATTTTGGGGTTGCTTGAAAATTCGCTTAAAGCTTTTGAGGTGAAAATGCCTGCGTTTGTTTGAATTTGGGCATATTTTCTGTTTTCAAGCTTTACCAGGAAATTTGGGGAAACGTAAAGTCCGATGCACAAAATTATGAGCACAAAGATAAAAACCTCGAAAAGGGTTATTTTATTTGGGTTTTCAGCCCCTTTTTCCTGTTTTGCATCCTGTTTTTGTGTTTCAATTTCCTGTGCTGTTTTATTTTCATCCATTGATTATTTTCTCCTTAATTTTTCTCTAAATGTGTGAGCCTGCGCGGGTTTTGCCAAGGAAAGCTTTTATTTCTCCACAATAAGAAAGCTTTTCACCCTTCTTTGAAGCCCTGTGTTTGAATAAATTTCAACGTCTCTGTAGTTTACAGAGGTTGAAGCGCCGCCATCAAGCGCCATTGCCTTGTCAAATTTCATTTTTTTGCAAAAATCTCTGATTTCGCCCATGGTCACTTTATTTTGGTTTGTAAATATTATAAGATATAAAATCTCATTTTTCAGCCCCAAAACCGTGCGTTCCCGTCTTTTAAGGACATCGGCGGATTGCATTGTAATTCTGTTGTTTTCTTTTTTAATGAAACTTTCTTTTTCAAGGTTCATTGAAGGATACACAAAAGGGCCGCCCTGCAGGCTGTGTTTAATGGTTTTGCCGTCTTCAACGGGGGCAAAGTGATTGTCAATATCAAAGGATAATTTTCCTTTGCCATCTTCCAAAATTCTAAACTCAGCCCTGTTTAAAATGGCTTCCAAACGGTTTGTTCTGCCAGCGTTTTGGATTAATTTCATATTGGAAAACGGTGTTTCGGTGACTTTACCGTCAATTGTAACGTATGAAACGGCATCACCCGTTAAAATGTCAAAAAAGCCGCCGTTTGCAACAAGGGTGTAGTTTTCGTTGTTTTTGTAAACATCGGATACGGTTGTTAATTTTTCTGCAACATAAGGCTTAATTTTATTCCCTATTTTTTTTGTGTCCATTTTAAAAATGTAGATGCCTTCTGTTGAATGTTCCATTGTAATGCCGTCATCAACCTTTTTTGCAATGGCTGGCGCAGACATTGCAAGCAAAAATATAAATGTTAAAATTAAAATCTTTTTCATAATTTTTACAGGTCCTTTATCTTTTTTATCATAAAAATTGAAACAATAAATGCAATAATCGGAAATGCGGCGGCAAGAAACGGCCACATTACGCCTTTTTGCGCCATTAAATCAAAAAATGGCAGTGTGATATAATATGCAAAAATCATTCCGACTGCAACGGTAAAGCCTACAAGCCTTTGGCTTCTTGGGGGCGAAAACCCGAGCAAGCACCCGATTGCCGCAAAAAGCAGACAGGTCAAGGGGTGCAGATATCTTTGGTAATATTTTGCAAGGTTATAATTATATTCATCGGTATAATCCTGTTCTTTTAAGATGTCTTTATATTCTTTCAATTCTTTTGTTGTGAAAAATCTTTCCTTTTTGGTTGAGTTTTCAATCATTTTAAAAACATCTTTTGAAAGCTTTCCTTCAAGGATTTTGTAATTTTTAATATCGTTAATGTCTGTGTAAATGCCGTTTTTGTTGATTTTATACTCTTTTGCCTTTGGAAGCAGCCAATAATCTTGCTTTACAATGGCCTCGGGTGCAAAAAGAACACTTTTAAAAGTCATTGCATCTTCATATTTTTCGCTTGAAAAGTTAATAATAATAAGGTTTTTGATACCGTCATGGGCAAAATTGGAAATTATAACACCTGTTTCAGGCACTTGATGCTCATTTTTTTGAATATAGACAAAATGCTTGTTATAGCGGGCACCTTCGCCTGTTGCTTTTGAGGCGTAAGGAATCATCTGATCGCTCACTAAAAAACAAAGATATGAAAGCGCAAGCCCCAAAACCAACACGGGCGCCATAATTCTTGTAAAAGAAAGGCCTATGCCCCTTAAAATGCTGAGCTCCGAATCTTTTGAAAGTTTATCAAAAGTAAAAAGTGAACCAAGCAAAATACCCACAGGGATTGCTTTTCCAAGGACTTTTGGAAGCTCGTAAAGGAGGTATTTTCCGCCCTCAACAAGGGTCCAGCTGTCCGTTAAAACTTTTTTTATGACTTTAACAAGCGTTTCCGGGGCAATCCAGACAATCATAAACAATAAAAGGCACACAAGCGTTGCCTGAAAGACTTGTTTAAATATGTATTTGTCGAATATACTTATCTTTAACACTTATTTTCCACCCTAACCTACAGTGTAAAGTCTTTACCAAGGTAAAACTCTTTTGCGACGGGGTCTTCGGCCACCTCTTTGCTTTTTCCCTGAATTTTAATTTTTCCGTCAAAAATTACATAAGCCCTGTCTGTAATTGAAAGCGTTGCTTTTGGGTTGTGGTCTGTAATTAAGACCCCAAGGCCTTTTTCGCGGGCAAGCTTATAGATATTTTCTTTAATATCCCCGATTGCAATCGGGTCAATTCCTGTAAAGGGTTCATCCAGAAGGATAAAATGCGGGGTTGCAGCCAAAGCACGGGCAATTTCAACCCTTCTTCTTTCGCCCCCTGAAAGAGCTACGGCGCTTGATTTTCTGTGGCGTGTCATCCCGAATTCTTCCAAAAGTTCTTCAAGCTTTTCTTTTTTCTCTTTGTGGTTTAATTTTTCGTTCAATTCTAAAACAAGCTTTAAATTGTCTTCAACGGAAAGTTTTCTAAAGATTGATGCTTCCTGTGGAAGGTAGCCTATTCCAAGCTTTGCGCGTTCGTTCATGGGCATTAAAGTTATGTCTTTTGTGTCATTTGTGGTTTTGTTTAAAAGCGAAACTTTGCCTGAATTTGCCTTTACAAGCCCTACAATCATATAAAATGTGGTGGTTTTTCCGGCGCCGTTTGGCCCCAAAAGGCCTACAACCTCTCCTTTATTTACTTCAAAAGACACATCGTTTACAACGGACCTGTCTCCATAGATTTTTATGAGGTTTTCTGCAATAATTTTCATTTTGAAACGCCTCCGCTCCCGCCATTTTATTTATCAGAAATATTATACTATAAATGAAAATTTATGTTTAATTTCGTACCAAAAGCAAGTTAAATCTTTGATTTTGAATTTTTTGGGTGTTTATTGTAATATAAAGTGAAAATCCAACCGAAAAATAAAGGAGCTAAATTTATGGGTATTATGGAAGGTAAAAAAGGCATTATATTCGGTGTTTCAAATAAACA
>CANSKM010000067.1 GCA_947647475.1 uncultured bacterium | reverse complement strand
GCCCAACAGTCTATGACAAGGCGCATTTGGGGCATGCAAGATGCTACATCACCTGGGATGTTTTGTACAGATATTTGAAATTTAAAGGGTTCGATGTCACCTATTGCAGGAATATCACGGATGTTGACGATAAAATTCTGAAAAAAGCAGACGACGCTGGCGTTTTGCCTGAAGTTGTAACAAAAGAATTTTACCAAAGTTTTATAAATTCAATGAACGCCCTAAACGTCTTAAAGCCTGATATAGAGCCGAGAGCAACCAAAACAATCGGCGAGATGATTGCTATTACTAAAAAATTAATAGAAAATGGCTTTGCATACCCTGTTGACGGGGATGTTTACTTTGAAGTCGGTAAATATAAAGACTACGGCAAGCTTTCAGGCCAGCCAATCGACGATTTAATGGCAGGGGCGAGGGTTGAGGCCGATAATAAGAAAAAATCCCCCTTAGATTTTGCCCTTTGGAAAAAGGACGAAAAGCACGGTATTTCAAGCCCTTGGGGCCTTGGGCGCCCGGGCTGGCACATTGAATGCTCTGCGATGAGCAAAAAACATTTGGGCGAAACCATTGATATACACGCAGGAGGGGCGGATTTACAATTCCCGCACCACGAAAATGAGCGCGCGCAAAGCGAATGTGCAAACGGCTGCAAATTCGTGAATTACTGGCTGCACAACGGTTTTGTGACTATTAACAAAGAAAAAATGTCAAAATCTTTAGGAAATTTCCTTACGATTGACGACGTTTTAAAAAGCTACAATTCAAACGCCATAAGGTTTTTCATCCTCACAAACCACTACAGAATGCCCGTTGAATTTAACGATGAAGCCCTAAGTGCCGCAAATAACGGGGCAAAGAGACTCATTAACAGCGTGAAAGACTGGTCCTTAGAGGATTTAAGGCAGGAAATCAAGGCTGAAAATTTTGACACAGAAGCCCTAAATGCTTTTGTGGAGGCTATGGACGATGATATGAATACGTCAAAAGCCCTTGCTGTCTTGTTTTCCCTTGTTGATAAACTTAAAAAAACAGCTGCAGAAATCGTTTCAAGCGTACAAAGCAGCTCAAATTCAGACAGCACAAGTAAAAACGAAGCTTCAAAATTTGCCGCAACAATTGTTTTCTTGGGCGAAGTTTTAGGCTTTGATTTTTCTCTAAAAGACAAGCCCAGTTTGAGTGATGAGGATTTAAAGGCAAAAATTTTACCTCTCTATAATGAATTTGGTTTTGAAAATTCAACAGGGCCAAAAGTCTTACTGGATAAGCTTATTGAAGATAGAAACGCTGCAAGAGCTAATAAAGACTGGGCAAAATCAGATTTAATCCGTGATAAACTTCTTGCTGTGGGCATTTTGCTTAAAGATTCAAAAGAAGGCACAAGCTGGGAAATTAAATAGAAATCAGGAGAGCTTAAAAAATGGAGCAAAAGGCCTCAGGAAAGCTTTTTATAGTATCTACACCCATTGGAAATCTCTCCGATATTACGTTTCGGGCAGTTGAAACCCTAAAAAATGTTGCCGTTATTGCTTGCGAGGATACAAGAAATACAAAAATTCTCTGCGAAAAATTTAACATCGAAACGCCTTTGGAAAGTTATCACAAATTTTCAGAACGCCAAAAATGCGAATTTTTCTTAGACCGCCTGAAAGCCGGTCAGGATGTGGCTTTGGTCTCTGATGCGGGCACGCCTTTAATCTCGGACCCCGGCGTGAAACTCGTTGAGGAAGCGCGTTTAGCGGGGGTCGATGTAGTGCCGATTGTTGGGGCATCTGCAATTTTAGCGTTATTAGCCTCGATTCCAAGGCAGGGCGAGGATTTTAAGTTCATTGGCTTTTTGCCGCGCCAAAAATCTCAAATTGAAAATCTTCTAAACTCAAACAAGACAGAGAATTTGGTGTTTTACGAAAGTCCAAACCGCCTAATAGAAACGCTTTCTCTGATTTCAAAAAACCAAAAGGCCCGAAAAATGGCCATTGGACGCGAATTAACCAAAAAATTTGAAGAAATTAAGGTTGATACAGTCGAAAACCTGCTTGAATACTACACTTCAAACGTGCTAAAAGGCGAAATCGCTTGTATGCTCTATGCTTTAGACCAAAATTCAGCAGAAGAAAGCGATATAGTATCAAAAATTTCAACTCTAAAGGGGCTAAAACTCTCTGATAAAGACATTGTGAGCGTTGTAAATTCTCTCTATGGCACGCCACGAAACAAAATTAAGGAATTTTTACTTCAAAATAAAAACAGCTGATTTTTGCTTTTTTCAACGTAATCTCGCGTTTTGACCACCAATTTTAAGCGAAATTTTTGACTTTGCATTTTATCAACTGTTTTCAAATTTTGATTATTATTTGAATATTTATTTTAACTTTTCTTTTATTTCTTCCTCAATTTTTGCAAAAACATCCTTGATGTTTGTTATATTTTTAGCTGAACCCTGCGCCATAGAAGGCTTTCCGCCACCCTTACCATCGCATGCTTTTGTAATCTCTGAAACTATGCTGCCTGCGCTTATTCCTTTTTTCACAAAGGCATCGGACACTTTTGCAATCACAAAACCCGCATTATCAGGCTTTTTCGAGCATAATACAATAATGGATTCACCGAGTTTGCCCGCAAACATCTCTAAACCGAATTTTAAAGCATTAGGATTGTGGTCCTCAATCAGCGTTATGAAAAGCTTTCCGCTTGTTCCATCCGCCATTTTTATCTCCTGAGCCTTATCCCTCAAAGTCTCGAATCTTGAATTTGCAATTTGGGCCTCAAGCTCCGCTATCCTTGCGTTTTGGGCCTTATTTTCTTCTAAAAGTTTTTCGATTTTTCCTGCAACTTCATCCGTTTTTAATTTATAAGCATGGGCTATATCGTCGATTTGACGGGCTTTTTCAGCCAAATAAGAAAAAGCGGAATCAGAACATAAAACCTCAATTCTTCTTACCCCTGCTGAACTTGCGCCCTCTGAAACAATTTTTGCAAGCCTTATGTCTTTTGTGTTTGACACGTGACAGCCGCCGCAAAGCTCTTTAGAATAGCATTTTTCAGGACTCGAAGCGTCAAAAAAGCTTACAACGCGCACTTTATCACCGTATTTTTCGCCAAAAAGTGCCATTGCGCCTGAATTTTTAGCTTCTTCAATATCCATAATTTCAGTTTTGCCGGCAAGCCCTTCATTAATCCAAGAGTTAATCAGGGCCTCGGTTTTCGCGATTTCATCCTTTGTCATTGCTCGCTCAAATGAAAAATCGTACCTTGTTCTGCTTTCTTCGACCTGTGAGCCTGCCTGATGCACCTCTGAGCCAAGCACAGAGATTAATGCAGCCTGCAAAAGGTGTGCTAAAGAGTGATGTTTTTGGATTTCAGCCCGTTTTTTGGCGTCAATCCTTGCTGTTACTTTATCTCCCTTTTTAATTGAGCCTTTAACCCTGTGGGCAAAGACGTTTTGAACCTTAAATGTCTTTATAACATCGATTTTTTGGCCATTTTGAAGTTCCAGCACGCCTGAATCCCCAATTTGGCCGCCGCTTTCAGCATAAAACGGAGTGGTGTCCAAAATTACATCAGCCACATCATCTTCGCTTGTAACTTCAACTTCTTCACCATTTTTAATAATGGCCAAAACCTGCGCCACAGCTTCATTTTCCGTGTATCCGACAAAATTTGTCGCAGGCTTATCCGTATAATTTTTATCATCCGCCAAAACCACTTTTTGCATTGAAGCGCGGGCACGCTCTTTCTGTTCTGCCATAAGGGTTTTGAACGCTTCTTCATCAACATCTAAGAAATTTTCAACGGCGATTTCTTTTGTTAATTCAAGCGGAAAACCGTATGTATCATAGAGTTTGAAGCAGTCTTCACCTGAAACAAGCTTCTCTCCCTTTGCTTTTAGGGTTTTTATAATATCTTCCATAAGGCTGTAACCCCTCTGCAGAGTAAGTTTAAACCTTTCTTCTTCCTGAAGAATACTGTTTTGAATTTTGCCTGCTTTCTCGGCCAATTCAGGATATGCGCCTTTGTAAAGGTCTATAACCTTTGTCACAATTGGCTTTAAGAAAGGTAGATCAAGCCCGAGCATATACCCGTGGCGAAGCGCACGCCTTAATATCATCCTTAAAACATAGCCTCTGCCTTCGTTTGAGGGGGTAATGCCGTCTGCAATTAAAAAGCTCACGCACCTTGTGTGGTCTGTAATAATTCTTAATGAAATGTCCGTTTTTTCATCTGTACCGTAGGTTTTGCCGGAAATTCAAAGGTTGAAGCCACGCCTTGGCACACCATCGCAATCCTCTCAAGGCCCATTCCGGTATCAACGTTTTTCTTTTCAAGGGGAACAAGTTCGCCTTTTTCGTCCTGGAAAAGCTCTGTAAATACAAGGTTCCAGATTTCAACCCATCTGTTGCACTCACAAGTTGCAATTGAGCAGTCATCCGAGCATTTTAAATGTTCGCCAAGGTCGTAGTGGATTTCGCTGCAAGGGCCGCAGGAGCCTGAAATCCCCACAGGGCCCCAAAAATTGTCTTTTTTACCCTTCTTTAAAATTCTTTCTTTTGGAACACCTGCCTTTTGCCAGATTTCACCGGCCTCATCGTCGTTTTCATAGATTGTAATCCAGAGCCTGTCTTTATCAAGGCCTAAATAATTTGTTACAAAATCCCAGCTCCAGGGGATAATCTCTTCTTTGAAATAATCGCCAAAACTGAAGTTTCCAAGCATCTCGAAAAAAGTGTGGTGGCGCGGGGTTCGGCCTACATTTTCAATGTCTGAATCTTTTCCGCCCGCACGAGCGCATTTTTGGCAGGAAGTTGCCCTTGCGGGTTTATACGGCGGGGTTTCAAGCCCCAAAAAATATGGAATAAACTGGACCATACCTGCCGTTGTTAAAAGAATAGTGGGGTTATTGGGCACCAAGGAAGAGCTTTTTATCCTTGTGTGCTCGTGTTTTTTTTCAAAAAAGCTAAGGAATGCTTCTCTGATTTCATCGCAGGTTTTTGGCGTGTTTGCGCCGTTTTTGGGCATATTTTCCATATTTTTTCCTCTAATCTTAATTTTTGTTTTTGCCTTAAAGTTTGGCTCAGGATAAATTTTACCATAAAAAAATTATAGAAAAACAGCCTAAAAACTTAATTGTAATAATGAAAGATTAATTGTATAATTTAAAATTATGACGGAGAATTTTAGAGAGAAAATAGACGCCATCGTTGTTGGCGCAGGCCCTGCAGGCGTTAGCGCCGCCCTTGCAATTAAAAGGGGCGGAAAAAACGTGGTTGTTTTAGATAGATCCGAAAATATCGGGTCAAAAAATATGTTCGGCGGAGCGGTTTATTTAAATTCAATTAAATCAATCCTGCCAAATTCCTATAAAACAGCGCCATACGAAAGGTTTATGACCAATCATACCTATTCTTTTTTGACTGAAGATGAGGCGGTATCTGTTAATGCAGTCGGCAAAAACCAAACAACCGCAACGGTTTTGAGGCCAAAATTTGACAAATGGCTGGTTGAAGAGGCTAAAAAAGAGGGTGTTTTCTTTGCACCAAAGACGCTTGTAAAAAAATTAATCTATAAAAACGGCACCGTGGTTGGCGTTCAGACAGAGCAGGAAAAATATTTTGCGCCTGTTGTAATTTTAGCGGACGGCGTAAACTCGCTTCTTGCAAAGCAAATCGGCCTTCGCCCCGAATTTTTCCCAAAAGATATGGTGCTTTCTGTTAAGGAAACCTTGAAACTGGATAAAAAGGTTATGGAAGAAAGGTTTCACCTTGAAGAAGGGTCCAAAGAAGGTGCTATGTTTGAATTTTTCGGGGGTCTTTCTGAAATAAGAACATTCAGAAAAAATAAAAAACGCCTCGTAACGCCCTTTGCAATAGGCTTTTTGTACACTTTTAAAGACAGTATTTCAATCGGCCTCGGGGTGTCTTTAGAAGACCTTGCAAACTATAAAATGCGGCCGTATGAGCTTTTAGAGAAATTTAAAGAAAACCCTGCAGTGAAAAAATTGATTAAAGGGGCTGAAGAACAGGAGTATTCGGCACATTTAATCCCCGAGTTCGGATTTAACAACCTGCCAAGGCTTTATGCAAACGGCGTTATGGTGGTTGGAGATGCCGCAGGGCTTGTAAATTCCGCGCATTTTGAAGGAACAAATTTTGCAATTGAAAGCGGGAAACTTGCGGGGGAAACTGCCGTAATCGCCCTAAATTTAGGTAATACAAGGCACAACATTTTAAAAATTTATAAAGAAAAGCTTCAAAAAAGCTTTGTTTTGAAGGATTTAAAATCGTATCGAAACGTCGTAGAAAAGCTCTATTCAAGGAAAAAATCAATTCTTTATTATTACCCGAAAAAAATGGCAGAATTAATGGAAACCGTGACCTGCGTTGACAATGTGCCCAAAAAGCGCAAATTCAGGAAGTTTTTTGGAAGCATTTTCTTTGAGCGCAGCATAACCGAATTATTCCGCGATTTTAAAGCGTTTTTAAGGCTGTTTTTTGACATAATGTTTTAAAAAAGCTGCATTAAACCTCGACAGTTTTTTTTAAAAAAACAAACAGCCAAAACCCAAGCACAACAAGCAAAAAGGACCAAAATGGATATAGAAAAAAAGCTTATAAATGTTAAATATAAAACAGACAATGTGCCTCACCTTGTTTTAAACCAGGAGATTTGCAAAGTTTGTGAAGATAAAGTTTGTTTGACAATTTGCCCCGCAAACGTTTATAAACAGGCGCTTTCAGGGGAAAACACAGACAACGATGCCAAAAAAAGTGATACAATAGAATGTATCAGTGTAGAATATGAAAATTGCCTTGAATGCGGTGCTTGCAGAGTGGCATGTCCGTACGGGGCAATAGACTGGAAATACCCGGCTGCAGGGTGCGGCGTAGCATATAAATTCAGCTAAAATAAAGGCTAAACGCAGAATAAAAAAGCCCAAGCTGAAAACAGGCGAAACGGCAGTCAGCCAAAAGGTTAACCAAAAAGGTTAAAATTATAGGAGAAAACTTTATGAACGAATACTTTTCACGTTGGTATGATAAGGATCCTGTTCTTTCAATGTCTATGAGAACCCTTTCAAGCTCTGACGATGCAAGCCAAATAGCCGTTGCTCTGAATTTAATCAAGGTAATTATTGAGCATAATATTAACAATCACGAGTTTTCAAACATTGAAGATATTGTTGGCGCTGTGGAAGACGGGCTTATTCAAAAGGGCACAAACAGATGGTACGACCTGGATGCAACCGTTAGAACAGCAATTCAGATGCTTGAAAGATGCTCTGAAGAAACAAAACAAAAAGTGGCCCTTGATATGGCACAGCTTGTAATTGAAAAAATTGTGCAGGATGCAGACGTTGCGCCGGATGAGGATGCAATCGAAGGAAGCGTCCTTGACCTTGATGCATTGGATGAATAGATTTTAAGATTTTGAATGCAAAAGCTTACGCTTAAAAAGACTGTTGCGAAGCACTCTGCATCAAATTGTCAAACCCAATGTTGATGTGCAACAGACCGCCCTGTCTTTGAAAGCGTAAACTTTGGAATGAAAAAACTGCCAAAGAACCTATCGTAAGGATATTAAAAACAAGCTATGAATGATGTTCAAAGGTTTGAAAGTTTAAAAAAAACCATAGAAAACGACCCGACAAACTTTCAGGCAAGGCGCGAACTTGCCGTGATGTGTCTTGATATGGGTTTTGATTCTATGGCGTTAAAGCACTTGAATTACCTGGTTCAAACCTTTCCAAACGATGCAAATTTATATTTTAACATCGGAATTTGCTGGGAGAAATTGAAACATTTCAAATTTGCGCTTGAATCTTATAAAAAAGCGGTGGATTTAAAAGAGGACGAGCCTGATTTTATTTATAACCTTGCCCTTGCGTATGAAAACCTGGGGGATGACGATGAGGCCTTAATACAGTTTAAAAGAGTGATTTGCCTTGAGGCAGAAGATTCAAACTCCTTTTTTTGCATCGGTTGTCTTTTGTCTAAAAAAGGGGATTATGAAAACGCGGCAAGGT
>CANSKM010000066.1 GCA_947647475.1 uncultured bacterium | reverse complement strand
TTATTAACGCTTTCTTCTTTTTTGAGAGGTTTTCCGGTTAACATTCTGTTGATATTAAGCGCAGCGCCTCTTCCTTGGCCTATGCCGTCACAGAAAAGCCCCTGCCTGATTGAATCTCCTGCAAAGAAAACATTTTCCGCTTTTGTGCTTTGGTTAAATTCGTTTAATAAAGGCTGGTGTCTTTCGTTTAAAAATCCTTCCGGCATAAAGCTTAAATCGGTCCTGTCGCCGATTGCAATAATTACGCTGTCTGCCTTTAAAAGCCTTCCGTCCGTTAAATATACGCCTTCTTCGGTCACTTTTTCCGTAAAACAAGGATACATAATCTTTGCGCCCAATGCACGTGCTGCCTCAATTTCCTTTTCAAAGGCTGCAGGTTTTTGAATGTCAATTGCAGTAACCTGTTTTGCGCCAACTTTATATGCGCCCAAAACCACATCCATTGCGGCGTTTCCGGCACCGATAACTACAACATTATCCCCAACGGAGAATTTATTTCCTCTGTTGATTTCTTTTAGAAAATCGAGCCCTTTTATAATTCTTTCTTTGCCTTCAACCGGCAATACGAAAGGATTTTGCGCGCCTACAGCAATAACCACTGCATCGTAATCATCCGAAATGCGCTCAAATTCATCTTTATCGATGTTATAAGACGTGTGAATTTTGCTTTTTGAATCTTCAATTGCACTTTTTAAAATTTCCAATTCAATATTTAAAATGTCCTGATTGAGCCTTTCTTCAGGAATTACCTGTCTTAATTTTCCGCCGATTTCAACATCTTTTTCAAAAATTTCAACTTTATATCCAAGGCGCAATAAATTCCAGGCGCAAGAAAGCCCCGAAACGCCGCCGCCAATGATTGCAACGGTTTTGTCTTTGGTTTGCGTGAATTCGCCAAGGTCAATGTTTTCAAAAGATTTAACCCCAAGCTCTGCAACCTTAATTTGTTCATCCACGGCCTTTCTGGAACATGTTTGCATACAAAGATTGGGGCAAACCTGGCCGCAAACAGAGCCCGGGAACGGAGAATATTTGTAAATAAGGTTTAAAGCCTCCTGGAGCCTGCCTTCCCTTAAAAATGCAAGGCGTTTTTGGGTCGGAATTGAGACAGGGCAGTCAAATTCGCAGGGTGGAGTCTTTGAATTATTGTCCCAGCTTGGAATTCTGAGCCTGTTTTCACCTGTGTTTATAAGCCCCGTAATTTCATTATCTGACCCGAAAAATTCAGAAAATATGCCGTCTTTTACCCATTTTTGTTTGCGAAATTCGCTAATAGTAAGCTCAGGCACAAATTTTTTCTTGTCATAAGGCTTTGCAAGGATTTTTTGCCATTTTGAAAAATCTGTTAGTTCTTCATAAATTTCAGGTTTTTCAATTTCTGCTAAAAATCTTTTCAAGCCTGAGGTCAAAAAGCTCTTGTCATCTTCGTTTAGGGGGTAAATGTCAACGTCAGACGTTAATCCGTCAACGTTTCCCCGAACATAAACAACCCCACCTACCATGCCGCAGCAGGAACGGTTTGAGAGGACTGATTTTAAATCTTCGCAGCCATATCCGCACACAACGGCCTTTCCGCCGCCCATAAATTCAAAGCTGAAAGAGCCCGTGTTTTTAAGCACCCAAAATTCAGGTTCTTCAAACTTCGGGTCGTGCTTCATTAAAGCGCCGGAGCGGGTTCCGACACGGCCTGCGACATAAATTCTTCCGCCTGCGCAGCAGTGTGCGGTTGTGTCTCCGCCGTCTCCAAGGACTGTGATTTCGGCTCCGGCGTTGAGCCAGCCTACATCGGCAGGTGCGGAGCCGTGAACAATAATTTTTGTGCCCGTCATTCCCATAGAACCGACTCTTTGGCCCGGGTTTGTCACGTGAAATACAAGCGGTACACCGTCTTTAGCTTTATTTTTTGCCCAAAGAGGTCCTCCGATGTCGTGTTGGCCGGAGGCTAATATTTTAAATTCGTTAAAGCCAAGGTTGATTTTATCATAGATTAAATCCAGAAGTTCCCTCGTAGAGAGCCTTTTGTCATCTTGCAAACTGTCGATTATGGTTACGTTCATATAATTTTCCTGTTTTCTTTTTGATAGTTTTGGGTTAAGCATCTGTAGGACCTGAAAATTTGACTTTCAAGACCTGAAAACCTAGCACACGTGCTGAATTTCAAGTCTTTCTGCCACGTTTTTATCCACTGTAACAAGCGCATCGGACCTTCCGACCGGTAAACTTGAGTTTCCGATAGGCGCCATAAGCTTTTTGAGCTCCGTGTGGGTCGCAAGGAAGTAATTTACAATATTTTGTGCAACCTTATCCACATCAAGTCTTTTCATCAATATCGGGTGCTGTGTTGTAAGCCCTGCGGGGCATAAGCCCGTATTGCAAGCGTTACATTTGCCCCAATCGTTTCCGAGGCATCCTGCAATTTGAAGCATCAAACGGCCCGTAAATACGCCGTTTGCGCCAAGGCATATCATCTTAAACGCATCTGCTGCAAGGTTTCCGTTCATTCCTAATCCTCCTGCGGCCCAAAGCGGTATCTGGCCTTGTTTTCCCTGATGTACTGCGGCATTGTAACAATCTCTAAGGCGGGAAACGATGGGGTGGCCTGTGTGGTCTAATGATGTTTCGTGTGCAGCCCCCGTGCCGCCTGCGATTCCGTCTAGGAAAAAGCCGCCAACGATGTCATACGGGTCACGAAGCAGGTTGTTATACACTGAAACGCTTGTGACAGAAGCCGCAACCTTAATTGCCACCGGTACTTTAAATTTAAACGCCGCGTTCATTGAAAGGAACATTTTTTGAACCGATTCTTCAATTGAATAAAGTCCCTGATGATTAGGCGGTGAGAGCAAATCAGACTTTGGAACCCCTCTAATTTCCTGGATGTGCTTTTCAACCTTCTTAGAGAGCAAAAGCCCGCCGTCACCCGGTTTTGCGCCCTGTCCGATTTTAATTAAAATCCCTGCAGGGTCTTCCACCATATCAGGCATTGAATTTATAATTCTGTTCCAGCCAAAATGGCCTGAAGCTATCTGCAAAATCATATATTTCAGGTATTTTGACTTTAAAAGTTTTTCCGGAACCCCGCCTTCCCCTGTGCACATGCGGATTGGCAGGTTATGAACTTCGTTTAGATAAGCAACTGCAATACAAATTGCTTCCCAAAGCCTTGGAGACAGCGCACCGATTGACATATCGCCTATGATAATCGGGTAAATCCAGCGTGTGGTTGGGATTTTCTTATCAATCTTTAAATTTCCCGCATCATCCACGCTAAACGGCAGATTTTCAGGCGGAAGCACGCGGCCGAACGGTGCTAAAAGCTCGAAAGTATGGCGCAGAGCATCTAATGACGGGTCTGTCATCTGGGAAATTCTTCCGATTTTAATCTTATCAAGGGTTCTGCCTTCGGTGTGAAGGTTTGTTCTGCCACCTCTTTTTGGGGATTCAGCGTTTAGGGCTCTGTATTTTACATTCACTCTGTTTTTGTCGTTAAATACAGGTTTTATCGCTTCGTTCGGGCAAACTTTTGCGCAAAGTTCGCACCCAACACAGTTTTTAGAGTTTGTCACTATCTGTTTTATAACAGGGACAATGGTTTCAGACACTTGAGGAGTTGGGCAATCCCCGCAGGATGTCACTTTTCTTCTTTTTTGAACATCGGCTTTAATTGCCCCCATTGTGCACACGGCAAGGCATTTGCCGCAAAGCGTGCATTTATCCTGATTATGTTCAATCTGCCATTTCAAGTCAGACTTTGAAATGCCTGTTATATCTACTGTTTCCATCTTTCAATCCTTAAATTGTTATCAATAATGACGGTTTCTCTTTCGTTCGGGTAAATGTCGCATGTTGTGTCCCTGTTTGGCAAAACTTCGTTTATGCCGCAAACTTCGCTTGTCACAATCACGGTTTTTTCGTCTCTGCCGATTACAACAGGGCGAAGCTTTTTAGAATCACAGGTAACAAGCATTGTGCCGTCCGGAACCACGCCTATGATTGTGTTTGGACCGTTTATTTCCAAATGTGCCAAAGAGGCCTTAATTCTAAGCAAAATTTCTCTGTCATCCCTTTTTAAAATTTCTTCGTATTCAAGGGGTGTAATTACGTGTTTAAAGTATTTTAGGGGCCATTTTAAAATTTTATTTACGTAATGTAAAGTATATAAAAAGCACTGAGAATCAGACTCGAAGCCTATATAGCCCTTAAATAAATTTTTCTGAAAGAGCTTATTCTTTTCATAGAAAGTGTTTTCGCCGTTTGCAAGAACCGTATAACCCTGTAAAAAGAAGGGGTGTGCGGCATAGCGGACAATGTCATAGTTTGTGTTTTGGCGGCATTGAACCGTTATAATTTTTGAAACAAAATCGCTGTTTTCCTTGTCCAGGTTGAAATACGTTCCTATGTCTTTCGGGTTTCCGATTTCTTTTAACATTAAAGTGTCGGGCCAAAACGAGTAAACATAACCATTATCGCCGTCTTCAAGGGCTTCTCTTAATTTTAATCTGGTTTCCAGTAATAATTCTTCTTTTTCCTCAGGAGTGGCGTATTTGTACATTTTTGGGTAATTAAAAACCTCAAAAACATAGTTTGGCATAGGGCAAATATTCAGGTTTTTTGCGGTTTTGTTAATATCGGGGGTCCACTGCATAAGCCTTACAAACCCCGCTTGGTGCAGGATATCCTCCGCAATTCTTATTCCCATATCGGTACATGCCATTGAAAGCACGGGTAAATCCTTGTAGGGCTCGAATATTCCGCCTAAATCCTGCATTACAAAAGCAAAGCCGGAATTGTCATGGCCTTTTTGCTGAGAGCGCATCAGCTCAAGGGTTTTAGCCGGATGGAAATACTCGCTCGATTTAATTGCCCCGATACGGCACATATTTTACCTCACTCATTAATTTGAAAACTTGCGCCAATAAAGATAGTGCGCACAAAATAATCTACCATAAAAATTATTTGTAGTAAAATTGATTTATGAAATTTTTATGGAATTTATTAATTATTACGGTACTTTTTTTGAATATCCCTGTATGCCTTGGGGCACAAGGGCAAACGTCAGAAAAAGACATTATCAGAGTGGGGCTTTCAAATTCGGGGTTTTCAACTTTTGAATTTAGTGAAATCACCCTTGTGACAACGGATACAAGCTCTGTAACCGATATGTCAAACGGGGCGCAGGTTAAAGATATCCCAAAAAATACGGAAATTTTTGCCCAAATGAGAAACGGGGAATTTTTCGTATATTTCAACGGCAAAGAGGGCATTAAAAACGCCAAAGGCCCTGTCCTTGTTGTTTCAAACGGCAAAATTGGGGTGAAAGGCCTGAACAGAAAAGGCAATCCGGCATATTACAGAGGGATGATTGAACTGCAAAAGGCATATCCTGAAACCAAGGGAAAGTTCAATATAATCAATGTTTTAGATACCCAAACTTACTTAAAAGGTGTAGTACCAAACGAAATGCCTGTGTCATTTGGCTTAAATGCCCTGAAAGCGCAGGCTGTAGCTGCAAGAAATTATGCAAACAGACCGCAAAATGTTTATAAAAACTATGATATTTGCGATTCAACGGCTTGCCAGGTTTATTACGGTGCAAACAGTGAAAATCCGCTCTCTGACAGGGCTGTAGATGAAACTCAGGGGATTTTTGCTTTGTACGACAGAGAACCTGTATTGGCACTGTATTCCTCTACCGGAGGGGGAATAACCGAAGACTATGAGTGCGTTTACGGCTCCGGGAACAGCAAATACAATCCAAAGCCGTTTTTAAAATCGGTAAAAGACAACAATAGCTTGAAAATTCCTAAAACCGAGGAGGAGCTGAAAGAATTTTACACAAAAAACGTGCCTTCGTTCGATATGAAATCGCCAAAACACAGGTGGGAAGTAACTTTCAGCAGGTTTGAACTTGAAGATGTTTTAACAACCACGCTTCGTGAACAATCGGCTAAAAGCCTTGTGTATCCTGCTTTTGGGCCAAATGATGAAGTTTGGGGCCTAGAAGATATTCGTGTTGTAAAAAGAGGGGATTCAGGTAAAGCAATTGAGGTTGAAATCCGCTCTATGGGCGGAACTTGGCGGGTTAAAAAAGAGCTTGGAATTCGCCGGGTGTTTAAAAAAGGAAAGTCAATTTTGTGGTCCGGAAATTTTGTGGTTGAAAAAAATATGCCGCAAATTCAGGAAGAAAATCCTTTAGAGTCTGCACCATCAAAATTAACACAAGATGTTAAAAAATTGGATGAAAATAATCACGTTGTGTTAAATAACGAAAATAATTCAGGAACAGCGGGTATTTTGGAAGATAGTACCCCCGAAAAAAGCAGCAATGATGCTATTTTCACGTTTTTAAAACCTGAAAATAAAGAGCCTGCAATAAATGAAAGCGAAATTAAAATTGAGAACGGTAAAAAAATAGCATATAAAAATAGGCTCGGAATACCTCTGCCGTTGGGCTTTACCTTTTTTGGCGCCGGTTTTGGCCACGGGGTGGGGATGAGCCAGTACGGAGCAGGGTATTTAGCCTCTCAGGGTGTGGGATACGACGCAATTTTAAAACATTATTATTCCGGAATCACGCTTGGCACAATGCCTAGAGAGGTCTTGTATAATAACTATAATCAAAATTATGTGCAAAATCTGTATGTAAATGATTCAAACTCAACAACGGCAGGTGTTTTGCCCGGTAACATAGATGAAAATCCTCTTAAAGAGGAGATTGTACGTCTTTTTAAAACTTCAAAGGCTGATTCTAAGTATGTTTTAAATATTGATAATTCTAAAAACCCTTCAGAGATTGAGTTCTACATCAACGAACTTCATTTTAACCAATCTATGAAAGGGTTTTACGGCAAAATTTTAAAAATGGATATCACAAAATATTTGAAAAAAGGCAAAAACACGATTACATTTATGCCCTTAAAGCCTGCAGATAAAGACAAAGCAGTATCTTTTTGGGTTGAAATAGAGAAATAGTATGGGAAACGGGAATTTGGAAACGCTAAAAAGCGCTGATAGCAACGATGCAACGAAGCAAAAGGATGAAGGCGGAGGCCTTTTTAAAGCGGCCTCATGGATAGCTGTAATTATTCTCCTGTCAAAGGTTGCAGGCTTTTTAAGAGATATTGTTGTTGCAAATTATTACGGAGCGGGTGTTGTGTCTGATGCATATTTTTATGCGTATCAAATTCCGGCTCTTGTGCTTGTAATTTTAGGAGGGGTCGGAGGCCCTTTCCACAGTGCAACTGTGGCCGTTTTTTCAAAGCTTATAATAGATTTTAAGGCAAAGCCGCAGGGGGATGTGAAAAAACTTTTCAATACCTTTGAAACCTTTACTATGCTTTTGTTTGCACTTGCTGCACTGGCCTGTTTCTTTTTCCCTGTGCAGATTATGCGGGTAATTATAAATGACGGATCGGCAGAATTAGTGAATTTAGCGGCATATCATCTTAAAATAATGTCTCCGATTGTCTTCATAGGTTCTGTTATGGGCCTTTATTACGGCATTTTGGTTACTTACAAGCGGTTTTTGCTCCCTAATATCTCCCCTTCGATGCTTTCTTTGGGAATTGTGGCGGTTTTATTAATTACAAAAGGGGATAAAACAGGATATTTACTGGCTTTAGGGACAACGATAGGTGCAATATTGCAGCTATTGGTGCAAATGCCAGCTGTTGTGAAGCTGGGATACAGTTTTCGCCCTGCTTTTGACTTTTTTAAAAATAAAAATTTCAATGAAATTTTGGAACTGTTATTTCCTGCGTTTTTAAGCTCAACCATAGGCCAATTGGGCGTTTATGTCGATATGTTCTTTTCTTCCGGGCTAAGGGAGGGAAGCTGGACAGCGTATGGATATGCAAACAGAATTTTTCAATTCCCTGTGGGGATGCTGCTTACGGCGATTTTAGTACCCTTATTTCCTTTATTTTCAAGGCTAGTAGCCAAAAAAGATGAAGACGGGGTCCGTCATTACTTCCAGAAAGGGGTTGGCACTTTAATATTTGTCGGAACTTACCTGATGACGGCGATTTTCGTTGTTAGAACCGATGCAATTCGCTTGGCGCTTCAAAGAGGGGCGTTTGACAATGAGGCGACAATTGTTGTGTCTGAAATCCTTTTCTATATTACACTTTCAATC
>CANSKM010000065.1 GCA_947647475.1 uncultured bacterium | reverse complement strand
GTTTCAATCCGAAGCAAAAATCTGTCTGCCCCTGCCTCTTTATACGCCTTATATTCTTCCCTTGTTTTTTCCCCGATGCTTAAAGTTAAGACCACACCAAGCTTTTTAATCTCTGAAATTATTTTGCACATTTTATCAACAGAATAAAAATCATCTTCGCCCGATTGTAAAACAACCGTCTTATATCCCATTTCTGCTGCGTTTTTTGCATATTGAACAATTTCTTCTTCAGAAATTCTGTATCTTTCAATTTCTTTGTTTAATGATTGAAGCCCGCAATATTTGCACCCTCTTTTGCAGATGTTTGAAAATTCAATTAAGCCCCGAAGGTGAATTTCATCCCCGACAAATTTTCCCCGTGTTTCATCTGCTGCCTTAAAAAGTGCTTCATTTATTGAATTATTCCTTAAAATGGACACCATTTCATTCTTTTTTAAGGTATGGGTATTAAATGCTTTTTGAATAATGTTTTCCATAATAAAAATTATACAATAGTTTAAATTGACCAATTAAAATTTTAAAAAATATGCTACAATCGGCTTGACCTATTAAAATAGAAAGGATATTGCCAATGTGGGAAAAAGATGTGAACATCAATGATGTTAAAGAAATCCTCACAAAAACCAAAGTATTTTTTGGCGCAGGTGCAATTAAAAAGATTGATGAAATTGTATCGGCCCTTAAAAATGAAGGAATCGACAAGGTTATTGTTATTTCAGGAAAAGGCGCGTATAAAATCACCGGTGCCTGGGATTATGTTGAAGAAGCCTTGAAAAAACACAATGTAGGCTATGTAAATTATGCAAAAGTAACCCCAAACCCGACAACAGAGGGAATTGACGAAGCAACCCAAATGGCAAAAGATTTTGGCGCAAAGGCCGTTATTGCAATCGGGGGCGGAAGCGCAATCGATACGGGAAAATCTGTTGCAATTTTAATGGAATATAAAGAAGAAACCGGTGCAAGCCTTTATGAATATAGGTTTGAAGCAAAAAAAGCAGCGCCGATTGTTGCAATTAATTTAACCCACGGAACAGGAACGGAAGTGAACCGTTTTGCCGTTGCAACTTTGTTGGAAAAAAACTATAAACCTGCAATTGCTTATGATTGCATCTACCCTTTATATTCAATCGATGATCCCGCTTTAATGACAAAGCTTTCCCCGGCACAAACCCTTTATGTTTCGGTTGATGCCGTGAACCACGTTGTTGAAGGTGCAACATCAAAGGTGGCCTCTCCTTATGCAATTACCCTTGCAAAGGAAACAATCCGCCTTGTAGCAAAATATTTGCCTCTTGCAATTAAAAATCCTGAAGATTTAACCGCAAGATATTTCCTTCTCTACGCTTCCCTTCTTGGCGGAGTTGGTTTTGATAACGGCATGCTGCATTACACCCACGCGCTAGAACACCCTCTAAGCGCTGTAAAGCCGGACCTTTCACACGGCCTTGGCCTTGCAATGCTTCTTCCTTCCGTAGTTAATTGTATTTATAAAGACAAAGCGGCAACTTTGGCAGACATCTTGGCTCCTATTGTTCCCGGGCTTAAAGGGGAAGCGGATGAAGCTCTTCAGGCAGCTAAAGGCGTTCAAAAGTGGCTTTTTGACATCGGTGTTAAAGAAAAACTTGAAGATTTAGGTTTTTGCCAAAATGATGTTGAAAAACTTACAACGCTTGCCTTTGAAACTCCTTCTTTGGGGCTGCTTCTAAGCCTTGCGCCAAACGAAGCGACAAAAGAGCAAGTGAAAAAAATCTATGAAACATCAATGAAGGCGATGTAATTTTCACTGCAGCAATATAAACGATTAAAAACCGGGTTTTAATTTTAAGGCCCGGTTTTTTTGTTAAGAAATTACCGTTTTAAGCTCAAATTTGATATATTCTATAAGGAAAAAGGAAAAAATGTGTTCAATAAAATAATAAATTCTATAAAAAAGAGCTTTCAAAGGAAAAAACGAAGGTTTGAATACAGACTTTCATTCAAAGAAAGGTTTAAGATTGAACCTTTTTATTCATCAGATTATTCAAATCCTTCCGATATAGATTTAATCACTGTTTCTTTTAATTCTCCAAAACTTATAGACTATCAAATTCGGTGTTTAAAAAAGTTTTTAAAAGGAAATTTCAGACATATAATTTGCGATAATTCAACCAAAAAAGAAGCGGCAGCGGCCATTAAAGAAATTTGCAAAAAATATGATGTAACATACATTAGGGTTCAAGACAGAAAAACCCCAAACGGCTACAGCAATTCTCACGCCATAGCTTTGAATTGGATATGGAAAAATGTTGTTGCAAAAAGAGAAAACTGTTTTTCTTTTTTAGACCACGATATTTTTCCGATTGAACCTTTAGAGCCATTTAATTATGTTAAAGAATATCCTGTTTTTGGAAGATATGTTTCTGTGCCTTCCGGTAAATGGTATTTATGGGCAGGGTTTTCGTTTTTTAATTTTGAAACCGTGAAAAATTTACCTTTAAATTTCCACAGGTATAAAATTTGGGGTTTTATATCGGTCCACGGTAAAAACTGGATGGACACAGGTTCTGCAAACTGGAAACCCTTATATTCAAAGATTGACAGAAGCAAATTAAACCCTTGTGAGGAAGGCTTTTTTGATTTTGTAACAAACGAGCGCGTGGATTGGGGCGCGAAAAATTTTGTACAATATCTCGATAATAAAAAATGGCTCCATATTTTTGACGGCGGGAACAGGGAAAATACCGAAGCAGAAAGAATTGAGCGGATTTATAAATTGCTTGATGATTTAATATAAAACCCGGATTGAGGCCGCTTTGCCGATTTTTTCTATAAAAACGTTTTAAAAAATAAAGCCGCTAAAACTTAGCGGCTACTAGACTTGGGGAGGAGGTTTTGAGTGAGAGCTCAATTGCTCTCATATTAAAATTTTCGTCATTTTATTTTTTTTCTTTAGCAATTTGTCTTAATATCCTCCAAAAATATGAGCTTTAAAAAAAATTCAAATTTCTACATTATTAGGTTGATTTAAACTACTAAACATTTGTATATACTACTCCAATGTAGGAGAAATATATTCCAAATATTGGGGAGAAAATAAGAATGGCAAAAAATACCGTTAAAAAAAGTGAAAGCCAAGGCCAGAGCCAGAGTTTAAGAGTCGTTAAGGCGCCAAAGACAAAACCTTATAATGACATAGATTTAAACAACTGGAAAGTCTATTCTCATATTAAAACAGGCACCCTTTGGGAATTTGCATCCCGTGATAAATCAAACGGGCATTCTTATGATTACCACGGAAACTATATTCCCCAAATTGCAACCCAGCTTTTTGAAAGATATACAAAGAAAAACGATGTTGTTTTGGATTTATTCTTTGGTTCAGGCACAAGTGCCATTGAGGCTTTGAATATGGAAAGACGTTGTGTTGGCGTTGAATTAAAGCAAGAGATGGTAGATTATGTTTCAGGGAAATTCTCTAAAAAAGAATTGGTAACTGATGTGAACATTATCTGCGGCGATTCAACAACGGAAGAAACAAAAGAAAAAGTCAGGGCAAGGCTTGAAATTATGGGCAAAGAACAAGGAAAAGACACGGCCCAGTTTGTTGTTTTGCATCCGCCTTATGATGATATTATTAAATTTTCCGATAAAAAAGAGGACCTTTCAAACTGTGAAACCACAGAAGAATTTTATTACCTTTTTGAAAAGGTGGCAAAAAATGCTTATGACCTTCTTGAAAAAGGACGTTTTGCAGCGCTTATAATCGGAGATGAATACAAAAATTCAAGGGTAGAGCCTTTGGGTTTTGAATGTATGAAAAGAATGGAAAACGTTGGGTTTGTAACAAAAGCCATTGTTGTAAAAAATATAACAGGGAACGAAAAAGCAAAAGGAAAAACAGCAAACCTTTGGCGCTACAGGGCGCTTGCAGGCGGTTTCAACATCTTTGAACATGAATATATCATGACCTTTCAAAAGGTGTAAATCCCGTGTATCCGAGTATTGAAGATTACAGTGTTTTTTGAAGTCACAATTTGTGACTTCAATTTCCCCCTACTGCACCAGAAATTTCGGGTTTAGGGCAAGCCATTGATATGCATCTTCTTTTGCAGGCATTTCTACAATGTAGATGCCGCCGTGTTTTCCGCGCTCACAATATAATATTCCCTGCCCGACAAGCTCTAAAACCGCGCGTCTTATCGTGTTTGAGCTTACATTTAAAGTTGCCGCCAATTCTTTCATTGAAGGAAGCTTGTCTCCCGCTTCGTGGTTTGTAATCATATATTTTTTAATTTGGTCTAAAACCCGCTGCCAGCTGTACATATAAGAATTTTTAATTTCTGTTTTTCCCTTCGCGCGGGACATAAACCGGCTTTTTTCTCCCTCTTTTTGCTTTGAAAGCTTATCAGGCTCGTTAATATACCTTGTTCCATACTGCCCCCTTAAAGAAAGAATAATTTTTTCTTTATTCAGCCGTTTCATTGCATCGTTTACGGTTCGGACACTTACGTTAAACATCTTTGCAAACTCTTCGTTCGGCATAATTTTATCGTTCAATTTATAATTTTCAACGATATATTTTTTAATCTTTAAATAAAGCTTTTTTGAAAGGGTTTCGCTTTTAATTGAATCTTTTGAATCTTTTGTATCAAAGTTTTTTTCAATCTCTTTATAGTCTAAAAGCAATGTTTTAACCGGTTTGTTGGCGTTTTTGCCGCTTTGGGCCAAAATTCCTTCCCTTGTTAAAATATCAAGCGCAAGCCTCACTGTGTTTTGGGATGTTTCTACCTCATTTGCAATTATTCTTGAGGCGGGAAGCGCATCTCCCTTTTTGAATTTATTTTTTATAATATATTTTTTAATATTCAAAACGGCCGCATCTTTTTTAGATGTGCCTTTGGTGTTTGAATTTGGCAGGTTTTTATCTGCAATCATCGTTCCGACACACTGTCTTGATGTAAAATATCCAAGGTCTTCTGCGTATCTTACCGCATTTTGCATTGTCCCCGTGCTGACGTTATGATATTTTGCAAGCTCGCTTTTTGAAGGAATTAAATCTCCGGGGTTAAAAAGTCCTTTTTTTAAACCGTCCTCCACCCAGTTTATAAGCCAATCCAAAAGAATGCGGTCCTTTGGTTTGTTCAGGTTTTCCGGGGTGAGGCCGTTTTTAATATCAGCAGGTGCTGTATGAACTTCTGTAATTAAAATCTTTTTCATGCTTGTTTTTTTAATTATACAATACATAAAACACGCACAGGATAAAATTTTCTATTTTAAACAGTAAGAATGTAACAAAAAATTTACAAACACCCCAAACCCCGTAAAGTTCATGGGCTTTCGCGCCGATGATACATACAGGAAAAAGTGTGCTAACCAAAGGAAGGTAGAAATGAACGTAGTTGACTGTGGTTCTTACTGTATTGTAAACATTAACAACCAGCTATACAGGTATGATTATACCGGCGGATTGAACGTCAACAATGTGACCGAAGAGCTTGTAAGAAGCCAGGGGACTGCTGTAAAGCCCGGTCAAATATTGCAAATGGGTATGGTTGATGAAAACCAGTTTGCAGAATTAGGGTTTGACCCTGATGACGACGCTTATGGCGAAACTGCAAACACAGGCACAACATCAAAAGATGGGCTTAGCGAAGTTGATTACAATAATTGGCTTGTAAACAACGGTTTAAGCGGTATTTCAAAACTTTCCTCAGAAAGCAAACTCGAAGATATTCAGGCATATTATGAACAGATTGCAAATAAATTAAGCAGCATTATGAGCTCCATAGACACTGCCCTTGCAAGCAAAGACCCCGATACAATTGACGCTTATATGACAGAATTAACCTATAATATGGCAGCTCTTGACGGTGTCAGCAAACAGAGCGGTATGGGAAGTCTTGTGTCGTCTGATTTAGCCATGGCCGGCATGTGGGGCGGAGCTGCTGTTGCGGGTGCTGCGACAATGATTGGCGCAACGGGAACACTTTTCACGGTTGCCGGTGTTAGCGCCACAATTCCAGGTATCGGCTGGGCAGTTGCGGGTGTTTGCGCAGTGGCTGCTATCGGTATCGGAATTTATAATTCCTATAAACAAGGCCAAATCGATGACCTTAAAGAAAAAATGCAGCAAACAATGGACGATTGTACTGCAAAACTTGAATATGCGCAAAAAGAAATCGGCGAAACCGTGGATGATGTTGTATCTTCTGTTACAGAAAGCATTGAAAAGCTTGAACAGAGTGATTTTAGCGACATTAACGACATGAACGATGTCTTTACAAATATAAACGGCATTCTGGTTTTCCAGGCATCTATTGAAAAATGGGCTGATATTTGTGAAAAATACGGCGTTCCTTTTGAAGGCGAAGAAATCCTTGAAAAGCTTGGGGATGCCGATAATAAGAATAAATATGCGGATGAATATATTGAAAACTTTGTAGAGCATACAAAAAATGCCATAGAAACAAGCGGCAATGTTGTTGATGACACAGGAAGCTACATAGCATCAGCCGATGAAATAACTGCGCTCATCAGCATGCTTTTTGACAGCGAAATGACACGTCAGGTAAATACAGCGCCTTTAACCGAGTTAATCCAATTTATTCAGGAAAGAAACCAGGATGATGTGTATAATGATGCAGGCACAATCGGAGATGGCATGTACTCTGGCGGTGGCGATTATAACTTTGGCGGATATTCCGATGCCTACACCGCAGCAGGCGAAAACCAGACAGGAGTTGACGGTGCTGCTGCAGACGGCCAGTATGATGTTGATACGACAAAATATGAGGAAGTTCAAAAAGAGGCACAGGAAGCTGCCCAAAAAGATATTGATGAATATTTAGACGGCATTGAAATTTCCGGCAAATCCGTTGAAGACCTTGAAGAACTCTATGAAACAACAAAAGCTGACCTTGAAGATTTCAGCCAGTATAAAGAAAATTTAGACCTTGATTTAAACGGGTTTGACACAGTTTTTTCAAACATAAGAAAAGAACAGCAAGCCCGTGTAGATGAATATATAAGCTCTGTTGCATACAGCGGAAAATCCATAGGCGAGCTTGAAGAGCTCCATGGTGAAGTTTCAGCGCAGGGTGAAGCCTTCAAAAAAGCATCCTCAGAAGTTGATACGAGCGCATTTGACGATGTTTTGTCAAATATAAGAAGCGAGCAGCAATCTATCGTGGATAAAAAAGCGGATGAACTGTCTTCAAAAGCTCAAAGCGGCTCTTCACTATCGCAGTTAACATCGCTTTCATCCGAAATTGAACAATACACCGACTCTGTTTCAGGATACAGTGTAAATACAGGTAAATTAAGCGCAATCAGCGATATTATAAAAGGGAAAATTCAAACTGTTGCGGATGAAAAGGCTGCAAATTATGAAATAAAGGCTACAAGCGTTAAAACAAGCGATGACTGCATCGTCCTTGCAGATGTTATAAACATTGAAATTTCACAATTCCAAGGCACCGGCGCGGATACTTCAGGTCTTCAAAAAATTGTTGCTGATTTAATTTCAAAGGCAAATGTCCTTAGAATTGAAGAGGCAAAGAAAAAGGCTGAAGAAGATGCCGCAAATACTTCCGCATCAACAGCGGGAACTGCAGATACCACAGGAAATAGCGGCAGCACAAATACAACAGATGCAGCGCAAATTCCCATGGCTCTTCCTGCAGATGATGGCGAAATGCCTGTGCCGGATGATGATACCCCGGTAGAAGATGCCGAAACTTCGACGGGAGAAGATAATGCGGCAGGAAATGTTGCGACAACTCCGGGTACTTCAGATGCAAACAATGAAAACGCAATACCTTCTACAGGCGAAGATGAAACCCCGACAGGTGAAATTCAGCCTCCTGCAGGCGAAACGGAAGAATCAGGCACAGAGGTTGATGCTCCTTCCGAAAAAGAGCCTGTAAATACCGAAAATACAGAAGGAAATACTGAAGAGCCTCCTGTTGCAAGCCCTGAAGAAAATGCAAACCCTCCTGTTTCTTCAAACCCTGAAGAAGACGGAAAAGGTGATGTTGATACCACAACAGAAGCCGGGTCTTCAGGTTCAGGCGGCATAATATCCGTAGGTGAAGCTGATGAAACAACTCCTCCCCCTGCATCTTACACGGGCGAAGTTGAAAATGTCCTTCCTGAAGGGGAAAAAGAAAATATCCCCGA
>CANSKM010000064.1 GCA_947647475.1 uncultured bacterium | reverse complement strand
CTCTGAAATTTTCAAACAAAAAACCTTGTGGCAAAAAACCTGCAAAATATTTTGAAAAGCAAACAATAAAAATGACAAGAAGGGAAAACAAAAACGGAACAAAGGCCATTTTAAAACACCTAAAGAAGATTTTGAATTGCAATAACTACATCATTAAGGGTTCTTATCTGCTTAAAATCATCCGGAGAAATTTTCTTATTTACAAACTGCTGCAGCCTTACAACCAAATCCACCGCATCAATTGAATCAAACTCTAAATCTTCAAATAAATCCGCTTCAGGCTTTAGATTTTCTTCTTTTGCCTCAAATTCGCTGACAAGAATTTTTGTAAGTTCTGAATAAATTTCTTCGTATGAATATTTTTCTGCCATTTAATTATTCGCCCTTATGTAATCTGCAATTGTCTTTACAGAATAGAAAATTTGGGCATTTTTCTTCTTATCTTCCGTTAAAACAAGGTTATACTTCTTTTTTAAGGCCATCCCAAGCTCAAGTGCATCAATAGAATCAAGCCCAAGCCCCTCTTTAAAAAGCGCCTCGTCTTCGTTAATATCAGATGCTGAAATGTCTTCAAGCTCTAAAGATGAAATAATAAGTTCTTTAATCTCTTCTTCAATACCCATAAAAAAATTCTATCCTAAAACGTTTTTAAAAGCAATTTTTGTAATTTTTAATCTTAACAACCAAAAAGAGGCAAAAAAGGGTTTTACAAAGCTATGGCCTCTTTAATTTTTCTTGAAATATCGTTCCTTTTTAAAATTTCTGTTTTTTCAAGCTTAATATAATCTTCAATTTTTATTTCATCCCTAATTTCAATTTTGAAATTCACTCTGCTATCATGAACATCAAGAATAGATTGGTTAATTCCAAGAAAAGGCTTATCAGTTTCAATTCTAACAGGTAAAATATCGCACCCCGAATGAAGCGCTGCAAGGGCAGCCCCCTTGTGGATTTTTAATTCTTCATTAGGCTTTGTTCTTTTTCCTGTGGGAAAAATAATTAAATTAAACCCTTCTAAAAGCGCATTCTTCGCATCATTCTTAAATTTTTCAGGTTCGACACTGTTTATAATGTACAATTCTCTGATAATCCCACTTAAAAGGATGTTTTTTGAAAGGGAAGTTTTTGCAACACAAATAGAATTTGGAATAAGGCTCACTAAAATCACAATATCAAGAAGGCTCGGGTGACTTGCAACAATGACCTTTCCCCTAATATTTTTCATAATTTCGCGCGTATTTTTATCAACTTCAATGCTTAAAATTCCTGTTTTTTCATAAAGAAATATTGCAAATTTCCAGGTTTTGAAAATGAGCCTTGAATAGTGCTTTTTAAGGTTTTCTTTTTTCACAAAAAATTTTGACAAAGGAAAAATTATAAGGCTCAAAACCCCGGCTCCTGCGCCAAAAAGGAGAAAAAAGAACAAAACAAGTATTGCACGGATAATCTTCAAAATCTTTATTTCACCTCCTCTAAAGTGAAATATTTAGAAACAAAATGCGATGTTTTGCCTTCAAGGAATGAAATAAAATCCTGATAATCAAAAAGAGCGGAAGAAAAAGCCTGTTTTAAGATTAAATGCCTGGCTGAACCCGAAGAAAAGGAAGATAAAACGCAGGAAACGCTTTTATATTCTTCAACTCCATTATAAGAAAAAACATCAGAGTAATTAAAAATCACAGGGCTATTTGGGCCAATTGAAGCAATAGCAGATATAAAACCTAAGGAAAAAGTGTCTTTGCCTGATGCAAGAGAAGAATAGGCTGATGTAATTTTATTTAAAATTGAAAAATAGCTCACGGGAAAATTGTGCACGGAAGAAGAAAATGCATTTGGGGAAACCTCGTTATCTGCCTTATATTGAGAAATCAGCTTTAAAAGACGGTCAAATTCACCCCACCTTGAAGCGAAGATAATTTGCGGGTTTTCAATTTCACTTGCACACTCTTGAAGGGTATAAAAAGCCATTTTATCAAGCCTGCTCAGCTTTCTTTTTAAAAGAGGGGGAAGCAATAAAGAATTTGAGGCCTCATCCGGAGAGGATGAAGAAGAAAATTTGCATAAATAAAATTCTAAATTTTGATTTTCCATGGTAGAATTATCATAATATAAAATGTCAAAAAAGCCAATAATAACAGGAATATGAGTGAAATTTACATAACAGAATTTGATGCAATATGTAATCTTGGAGAAAATATCGACGAGATTTTTTCAAATGCAATCAATGGCAAGACAGACCGTTTTGTTCAATGCGATTATATTATAAAAGGAAAAAGCTTTCCCCTTGGGGTCATTAAGGGGGAATTACCCGAAATTTTAAACCCCGATTTCAACACAAGGTGTTCTAAAATTTTATTAAAATGCTATTTAAACATAAAAGAAAAATTGGACAAAAGGCTTGAAAAATATGGAAAAGAAAAGGTTGGGATTTTTTGTGCTACAACAAATTCAGGCACGGATGAATTTGAAATTTCAAACAACCCCGTTCACACAGAAATTGCACAACCTGCCTTGTTTTTAAAAGATTATCTTGGGCTTTTAGGGCCTGCAATCGGGGTTTCAAGCGCCTGTTCTTCAGGAATTAAGACATTTATCACGGCAGAAAGCTTTTTAGAGAAAGGAATTGTTGATGCTGCAATAGTTGCAGGAGCAGAGCCCATATCAAACCTTTCTGTTTTTGGGTTTAATTCGCTTGAAATATTATCAGACAAACATTCTAACCCTTTTTCAAAAAACCGCACCGGCATGAATATTTCAGAGGGTGGAGCGATATTTTTCCTTGAAAAAGATGCTGCAAGCGGTATAAAGATTTTAGCAACGGGCGAAACAAGCGATGCTTACCATATTTCCACCCCAGAACCCACCGGAGAACAGGCAGCAAAGGCAATTTCGGATGCACTTCATACGGCAAAGCTTTCTCCAAAAGGCATTAACTACATAAACCTCCATGGGACAGGCACTTTGGCGAACGATTTAATGGAAGCAAATGCAATTTATAAAATTTTTAAAGACACCGTGCCTTCAAGCTCCACAAAGCCATTAACAGGCCATGCCCTTGGCGCCGCGGGAAGCATTGAGACGGCGCTTTGCGCAAAGCTTTTAGGAAACGCAGATAAAACCGATGAAGAAACTTTGCTTTTCCCGCACAGCTTTGATGGAGAGTATGATGAAGCCCTTGCAAAAATTAGCCTCGTAAAAAAAGGGGACAGGGCAAAATTAAAAAACGTTTTAAACGTGTCTTTCGGCTTTGGGGGCACAAACGCGGCCATAATTTTAGGAAAATAAGCACAAAATTTGGAACAAAAAATGCAAAATCAAAATTTAGAAAAAATATCACCCATAAACATACTTCCCGAGGACATTTTGCCTCACAACAAGCCTATGGTCCTAATTGACGGGATTTTAGAGATAAATTTTGAGCAAAACACCTTGGTTTCTTATGTGGAAATTTCTGAAGATAAAATATTTTTTGATAAATCGATAAACGGCATCTCGCCCCTTGTCGGCATTGAATTTATGGCACAAACCATAGGCTGCTTTGGGTATTTAAAGAAAAAACAGGAAACCCCGCAAATAGGCTTTTTGCTTGGGACAAGAGTTTATAACAATGTTTTAGAAAAATTTGAAAACGGCAAAAAATATACGATAAAAGTCCATGAGCTATACACAGACAAGGATTTAACGTCTTTTGACTGTATTATATACAACGAAGAAGATAAAGAATGCCAAAGCGCCACTGTGAATGTTTATCAGGGCGACGATGCGATTAATATGTTAAAAACGGAGAAAAAAATATAATGTGTAATAAAGAAATTTTAATTACAGGTGCAAGCGGAGAAATCGGGAAAGAGTGTGCGTTATATCTTGCAAATTCAGGTTATAACATCGTTTTACACTGTAATAAAAATATTCAAAAAGCACAAGAGATTAAAGAAGAAATCGAAAAAAAAGGCCAAAATGCAAGAATATTGCAGTTTGATGTGGTCAACAGAAAAGCTGCATCAGATGTGCTTTTAGCAGATATCGAACAAAACGGGGTTTACTACGGAATAATTTTGTGCGCAGGAACACACGACGATAACATTTTCCCGATTATGGAAGATGAACAGTGGGATGGAGTTTTGAACACAAATTTAAACGGATTTTATAATGTCTTAAAACCCCTTGTTATGCCGCTTATTCAGGCAAAAAACAAAGGTAGAATTATCACGATGTCTTCTGTTTCAGGGCTCCGCGGAAACAGGGCACAAGTTAACTATAGCGCTGCAAAAGCGGGAATAATAGGCGCCACAAAAGCACTCTCGCTTGAGCTTGCAAAAAGACAAATAACTGTAAACTGCATAGCGCCCGGGGTTATAGAATCCGAGATGACAAAAGAACTGGATGAAAACGAGCTTAAAAAAATTATCCCAATGAAGCGCTACGGTACGGCAAAAGAGGTGGCAAGCCTTGCTAATTACCTTATGAGCGAGGATGCAGGGTACATCACGGGGCAGGTAATTTCTGTAAACGGAGGTTTATTTTAGATGAAAAGGGTTGTAGTTACAGGAATGGGGCTTGTAAGCCCGCTTGGATGCACCACAGATAAAGCTTTTTGCCGCCTGATGGAATATAAAAACTGCGTAAAACACCTAAAAGAGCTTGAAGAATATAAAAATTTGAATGCAAAAATCGCAGCGCCTGTGTTGGATTTTAAAATCCCCGAACACTTCACAAGAAAAGTGACAAGAACTATGGGCACGGTTTCTCTTTATGCTGCATCAAGCGCTGAAGATGCACTTAAAGATGCGGGGCTTTTTGGGGATGAAATCATTACGAACGGCAAAACCGGCGTAAGCTACGGCTCATCCTCGGGTTCACTTGAAACCATTATCGATTTTTACTCAATGGAAGTTGAGAAAGAGATTAAGAAAATAAATTCAGGCTCTTACATCAAAATGATGTCTCAAACAACGAGTGTGAATTTATCGCTGCATTTTAAAACCACGGGGCGCCTGATACCAAGCTCTAGCGCCTGCACATCGGGCTCTATGGGAATAGGCTTTGCATACGAAGCAATTAAAAACGGACACCAGACTGTAATGATTGCAGGCGGCGCAGAAGAGCTTCACGCCACACAGATTGCAATTTTTGACACTCTTTATGCAACAAGCACCAAAAACGACACTCCAAATTTAACCCCAAAACCCTTTGATAGAGAAAGAGACGGCCTTGTAATCGGCGAAGGAGCGGGAACGCTTATATTGGAAGAATATGAGCACGCTAAAAAAAGAGGGGCAAAAATTTACGCTGAAATCATAGGTTTTGCAACAAATTCAGACGGCACACACATTACAAACCCAAACAAAGAAACAATGGCAATTGTAATGAAAAATGCGCTGGACTGTGCAAAAATAAGCCCAAAAGAAGTCGGGTACATAAACGCCCACGGCACAGCCACCCTGCAGGGAGATGTGGCAGAAAGCCTTGCAACAGAAAAAGTTTTCAAAGGCTGCAACACTCCAATCAGCACAATTAAAAGCTACACAGGGCATACGCTTGGTGCTTGCGGTGCAATTGAAGCAATTCTTTCAATCGAGATGATGAACAGAGGCTGGTTTTGCCCCACGCTAAACCTTGAAAACCCAGATGAAAACTGCGGAAAGTTGAATTACATAAAAGATAAAGGGGTTGAATTACGCCCCGAAATCATTATGAGCAACAATTTTGCCTTCGGCGGAATAAATACATCCCTAATCTTTAGAAAGATTTAAGCAAAACCTTTCTAATAAATCGGAAATTGAGACTTAAAATTTAAAATCGCGCTCGCCGTTGTGGATTTTAACCAAATTTTCTTCCACAATTTTGCGGATTTTATCATCTTTAATTTTTGCAATTTCAACAGGTAAAAGCTTTTCGCCCACTGCCTTTGTGGCATCTGTTGCATAATCTTCCAAATATTCTTTCAAGGTCATAACCGCATTTGGCTGGCAGAAATTATGGATTTGCTGGCTTTTACAGATTTCCATAAACCTGTCTCCCGTACGGCCCTGACGATAGCAAGAAGTGCAAAAGCTCGGCAGATAGCCCATTTCCATAAGCCATCTTATAACATCGTCCAAAGGACGCCTGTCTGAAACATCAAACTGGGCAGAATCTTCATCCTCCGGAGCCGGGTTAAAATATCCGCCAACACTTGTTTTTGAGCCGCCTGAGATTTGAGAAACGCCCAAGTTTAAAAGCCTTGCCCTGCATTCTGCAGATTCTCTTGTGGAGATTATCATACCCGTATACGGCACAGCAATCCTAATACAGGCAACGATTTTAGCAAATGTATCTTCATCAATTCCATTATCAAAATCATCAGGATTAATGTCATCCGCTTTTTTAATCCTCGGAACGCTTATTGCATGCGGACCAACCCCAAATGCTGCTTCAAGGTGCTCAGCATGCATCAAAAGGGCAGAAAATTCGTATCTGAACAATTCAAGCCCAAAAAGAACCCCGAGGCTCACATCGTCAATCCCTGCTTCCATTGCACGGTCCATAGCTTCTGTGTGATATTTATAATTGTGTTTCGGGCCAGTCGGGTGAAGTCTTTCATAGGTTTCTTTGTTGTATGTTTCCTGAAAAAGAATGTATGTCCCGATTCCTGCTTCATGGAGCTTTTTATAATTTTCAACGGTGGTAGCTGCAATATTAACATTTACACGCCTTATGGCCCCGTTTTTGTGTTTAACGGAATAAATCGTTTTAATTGATTCTAAAATGTATTCAATCGGGTTATTTACAGGGTCTTCACCTGCTTCAATTGCAATTCTTTTATGGCCAAGGTCTTGAAGCGCCTCTGTTTCACGGCGAATTTGCTCTTGTGTTAATTTAACCCTTGGAATGTGCTTGTTTTTCAAGTGATACGGGCAATACACACAGCCGTTTACACAGTAATTTGAAAGATAAAGAGGTGCAAAAAGCACAATACGATTGCCGTAGTAATCATTTTTAATTTCACGGGCAAGCGCAAAAATTTCTTCGTTTTTTTCTGGAATTGTACAATCAAGAAGAACGGCTGCTTCCCTGTGGGTTAAACCCTTCTTGAGCCTTGCTTTTGCAAGGATTTTATCTATAACATCAACATTATCTTTATTTTTTTCCGCATAATCAAGAGAGGCTAAAACCTCCTCGTGACAGATAAATTCTTCGGCATTGTGTGATTTTGGATTATACATTTTTTCACTCCTCACAACCAATAATACCCCTTTAAAAATTAAATGCAAATAGAGAAGAATTTAGCGAAAAGGAAGTTTTCTTGCCATACTTAAATTATGAAGCAAGACGATCTATGCCGTTATGATACCAGGCCATGGAGCCTTCCTTTTGGTTTCTTTGATATGCTTCAATATCTTCCTTTGTTTTCATTTTTCTTATGGGCATTGCAGTTAAAAGCCTTGAAGCCATATCGGTTAAAATTGTTGAAATTGCAATTACAGCCATAGAACCTGTTAAGCTTCCGCCATATTGTTTTTTGAGCACTTCACTCAAAGTGCCCCAGATTGCCGCCTGGGATGTTGTTCTTGCAATTTTATTCACCCCGCGAAGCCTTGCCGCTTTTCTTGCCTCCGCCCTGCTTTCACCGTTTTTAATTGCGGCGTTGTAATCATCGTTCATATTAAACCAAACACCTGCAAGTGAGCCTGTAATCTGAGAAATGGCGGCAACAGTCGTGTTATCTACTTTTGATGATGTTTTCTTATTTAAAGATGCAACGCGCATTTCATGGAGATATTTTCCAAATTCTTCTTTAAATTTATCGGAGTCTGCTCCGAATTTTGCTTCAAATTCTTTATATTTTAAATATACATTTTTGAAATTGTAATTATCTTTGATTAATGAATCCGGTTTTTGCATCTTCTTAAATGCAAATTCACTATTGTTCCCTTGTGCTTTTCTTACACGGTTTATAATGTTTTCAGTTTCTTTTTTCACTGCCGTTTCAATTTTATTTACAAGTTTATAAGGATATGAAACAATTTCCTTTACAATTCTAAACGGCGCAAGGGGAAGCATTTTTAAATTTTTCTGTCTTACTTCAAAAAGTCCTAAAAGCTTTGTTGTTTTATATCTTGAACCAAGATTAATTTCTGCTGCACCTTCTTCAAAAGCTTTACCAACAGCCCCTTTAATCCAATCTGCATATTTGCCTGGCTCTGATA
>CANSKM010000063.1 GCA_947647475.1 uncultured bacterium | reverse complement strand
GGGCTATAAGATGTTTAAATTCAAGTTGCAGAGAGCTTTTCGAGGTTGTTGTTTTGTCTGACGATAAGCAACAGGAAGTTGTTTGCCCAAAATGCGGTGAACACTATATTTATCCGCCAAGCAAGGATGATGAAGTTCAGGAATAATGCCTTCTTCAGAGATTTCAGGCGGTGAAACTTCCCCAAAGGAAAGCTTTTTGGGGAAACGCTATTATACTTTTAACGATTACCTTTTTCAAAAATTCGGGAAAAAGGTATATAAAATCACGCTTGACGCCGGTTTTTCATGTCCAAACAGAGATGGGGCAATATCAAAGGGTGGCTGCATTTTTTGTGATGACTCCGGAAGCTTTTCTATGGCTCACTCTTCGCGCCTTTCTGTTAAGGAGCAGGTTCAAACCGCCATTTTGAATTTACCCAAAAGGTTTAAGGCAGAGGCTTTTTTAGCCTATTTTCAGGCTTTTTCAAATACTTACGCTTCGCTTGATGTTCTTAAAAAAACTTATGACGACGCTTTTTCAGACGATAGAGTAGTCGGAATTTCAATAGGGACAAGGCCTGACTGTGTTGATAGTGAAAAATTGGATTTAATTTCAACTTATAAAAACCCCTGGCTTGAATTAGGGCTACAAAGCGCTCATAACAAGACTTTAGAACTTATCAACAGAGGGCATAATTTTGAAACCTTTGAAAAAGCCTATATTTTAGCCAAAGAAAAAGGGATAAAAGTCTGTGTGCATATAATTTTAGGACTTCCGGGCGAAACCCCGAAAGATATGCTTCAGACAGCAAGAATTCTATCAAAACTTAACGTTGACGGCATAAAACTCCATGCTTTAACTGTCCTTGAAAACACCCCCCTGGCGCGGATTTATGCTAAAAATCCTATCCCGCTTTTATCTGAGGATGAATATTGTAATCTTGTGTGTGACATTATTGAAATTCTGCCGCCTGAAACAACGGTTCACAGAGTAGGTGGCAGTGGGCTTTCCGTCTCCTTGATTGCGCCGCTTTGGGCAAGAAACAAATTTGAAACCATGAATAAAATTGATAGAATTCTTTGGGAGCGAAACACAAGGCAGGGCGTGAAATATCGACCCTGAGCTTCTGATTTTGCAGGCAGGCAGCTCTTTGACGGTTTTACGGATTTTGTATTACCCTTTGAACAATGTCTTGTGCTGCAATCGCAGCTGTGCTCCAGCAATTTTGCAGGTTAAAGCCGCCGCAAAAACCGTCTATATCAAGGGCCTCACCTATTATCCAAAGTTTTTTGTTAATTTTTGAATGGCAATTTTTGTCAACTTCATCTAATAAAACTCCGCCTGCATGGACGATTTCGCCTTTGCCATCAGGTCCCGTTACGGTAAAAATCAGGTTTTGAAGCTTTTCTATCTCTTCTTTTTTGGCATGAGCCCCCTGTTTATCGTAGTTTATGCCGTATTTTTCAAATAGATATTTTGTTAATGATTTTGGAATAAATTCTGAAATTATGTTTCCGAAAGATTTTTTCGGGGTTTCGTTGAGTGCCTCTAAAACCTTGTCAGGGTTGAGTATCGGGATTTCGATGTCGTAAGGGTAGGCTTTTTTAGCGTTAATTGAGGAAATTCTAAAAATCTCAGGTCCTGAAATTCCAACATGGGTGAAGATTAGACCTTCATTTTGAGTGTGGATGCTCACCCCCGTGGGGAAATTAGCCCCTTTATCTTTTACTTTAAGTCCGCAAAGCGAAGGCACAAGCGGGATTACTGAATGGCCAAAACGTTCGGCCAAGGAATGACGGTCCTTTGAGCCTGTGGCAAGCACTATAACATCGTAGGTATCTAGCTCTTCAGGATTTTTTACGATTTTTTGACAAAATTTTACACTTATTCCTTTTTTCAAAGCTGAAATCATTTGCGTGCGAACGGTTTTAGCGCTTTGAGAGACGGGAAACACTCTGTTATCAGGTTGAATAAAGGTTTTAATTCCTATCTTTTCAAAATATTCAATGGTTTCGCGCGTTAAGTATCTGGAAAATATTGAATACAGGAACTTTTCACCCCTTGGGTAATTGCTTGCAAAAACCTTAAAATCTTCTTCGGCGAAAGTCAAGTTGCAGCGGCCGTTTCCGGTGGGCAAAATTGTTGAGAGCGTGGGCAGGGGGTCGAAAAACGTTATAGAATAAGCGTTTGAACCTGTTTTTTGAAATTCTTCAATCAGCTGTAATCCGCAGTAGACGCCGCTTGGCCCCGTTCCGACAATTGCAATGTTAATTTGTTTCATAGGCTTCATCTGTCGGAATTGTACCGTATAAAAACACGTCCTCAGGGGCTTCCAGGGCTTCGTGGAGCTCTAAAATACTTTTTTTAAGCACCGGATGGACAAAATTTGGGCAAATTTCAAGCAGGGGAACAAGGGCAAAGGCCCTCTGGTGCACGTATTTATGGGGAATTTCAAGAATTTCGTTTTGCAAAATTAAATCGTCATAAAATAATATATCAATGTCAATTGCACGCTCGCCCCAGCGCTCCTCTGTGTCTCGGTTTCGGCCTAATTTTTCTTCAATATTCTGGCAAATTCTCAAAAGCTCAACAGGCTGTAATTCAGTCCTAATCGCTATTGCAGCGTTTACAAACCACTGTTGGTTTTTAAGGCCCCAAGGCTCTGTCTCATAAAAGGCGGAGCTTGCAACTAAATTTATTGAATTGTCTGAGGTCAGAAAGTTAACTGCCTGCTGGATTTGCGACAGTCTATCTCCTTTATTTGAGCCCAGAGAGAGGAATACGAGTGCCATTTGCTTTTCTTCTATTTGCCGTGTATTTGTAATTAACATTTTATTATTCTTTTGATATAATGGCAACAGGCATATTTTAAAATTTTTAAAAAGGATAAGAAATGAAGAATAATCAGTCTTTAGGGGTTTATATAATAGTTGGAATCATTGCGCTTATTGTGCTTGCGATGGTTTTTGCAGGCCCTGTGACCTCCACAAGCGAGATTTCATACACTCAATTTATGGAAAAGGTTAAAAACAGTGAGATTAAGTCTGTTGTAATCTCTAAAGACCTTGTTATTGCTATACCCAAGGCTGATAAAAATGCTGAAAGTAAGAATGACGCTGCAAATGCGCCTGAAAATACTGATAGCGCAAAAAGACCCGTTGATACTTTGGCGCAACAGTTTGTAATGCCCACAGGGCAAGAGATTGCTACTTTGCAATATAAAGTTCGGGTGCCCGAAAACGACCCCGGGCTTTACCCGCTTTTAGAGCAATATGGTGTTGAAGTGGTTGTAAAAAAACCCCAGGATGGCTCGTTTTTAGGGACTTTGGGGTCAATTTTAATCCCAATTTTCTTTATCGGTTTAATAATTTTAATTTTAAGAGGAATTCAGCAAGGCGGTTCTGCGGCAATGAATTTCGGTAAATCAAGAGCCAAAATGATGCTTGAAAACAAGGTAAAAGTGACTTTTAAAGATGTCGCTGGGATTGATGAAGAAAAGCAGGAGCTTGAAGAAATTGTTGATTTCCTGAAAAATGCTGAAAAATATACAAAATTGGGCGCAAAAATTCCAAAGGGTGTGCTTTTGGTTGGTGTCCCCGGAACCGGTAAAACCCTTATGGCTAAAGCTGTTGCAGGCGAAGCAGGGGTGCCGTTCTTTTCTATATCAGGTTCGGATTTTGTTGAAATGTTTGTCGGCGTTGGTGCAAGCCGTGTTCGCGACCTTTTTGAGCAGGCAAAAAAACACCAGCCCTGCATTATTTTTATAGATGAAATTGATGCTGTGGGCCGCCAAAGGGGCGCCGGAATGGGCGGCGGGCACGATGAAAGGGAGCAAACCCTGAACCAGCTTTTGGTTGAGATGGATGGGTTTGATGAAAATACGAATATTATTGTGCTTGCGGCAACAAACAGGCCCGACATCCTTGATAATGCGCTTTTAAGACCGGGGCGTTTTGACCGCCAGATTATAATCAACAGGCCCGATATCCTTGGCCGTGAGCAGATTTTGAATGTTCATGCCAAAAATAAACCTTTGGCAAAAGATGTCGACTTAAAGGTGCTTGCTAAAAGGACTCCCGGCTTTACAGGGGCGGATTTGCAGAACCTGCTTAATGAAGCGGCACTTTTGAGCGCGCGCCATAACAACTCTGAAATCACTTTTGCACACCTGGATGAAGCTATAGACAAGGTTATGGCGGGTCCCGAGAAAAAATCAAGAATAATTTCCGATGAAGAAAAAGAAAATACGGCACACCATGAGGTGGGTCATGCCCTTTTGGCGCTGCTTTTGGATAATTGTGACCCGCTTCACAAGGTTTCAATAATTCCAAGGGGTATGGCGCTTGGAATTACGACCGTTTTGCCCGAAAAAGACCACCTGACGCTGAAAAAGAACCAGCTTTTGGATAGAATTACAATGACACTTGGCGGCAGGGTGGCCGAAGAAATTATCTATGGCCCTGAAAATATTACCACAGGCGCTTCTAATGACCTTGAAAAGGTGACAGCGATTGCCCGCAAAATGGTTACGGTTTACGGGATGAGCGAAAAAATGGGCAATTTGCAATACGGAAAAAGCCAGGAGCATGTTTTTATGGGGCGTGATTTTGGGCATACGCAAGATTTTTCCGATGAAATCGCTGCAGAAATTGATAAAGAAGTTAAGAAAATTGTAGATGAAAGATATGAAATTGCCCGCAAGCTGCTTCTTGAAAATGAAGATATGTTAAGAAAGATTGCGCGCGAACTTTTAGAGCGTGAAACTCTTGATGATACTGAATTTGTAGAAATTATGGAAAAAATTAAGGCGCAAAGGGGCGATGGAGCCTCTGGGGCCTCTGTATAGCAGGTGTGGTGGGCGTTATGGAGTTTTCAAAGCCTGAATTTGCCCTAGAAATCCTTATAAACATCAGGGAAAATTTTCCAAAACCCCTCTTTGACCTTTGGGGCCAGGATGTAGTTAAAGACCCGATTTTGTGGTTTAATGCGGCGCAAAAAAAGGCTAAAGAGCTTGATGCAGCTTATGTTTCAGTATATTTTAACATAGATGATGAGTCCTTAAAAATCGACAATTACCTAGAGATTTTTGATGAAATTCAAAACAGGGCTGAAATGCCTTTAATCATAAGAGGGACGGGGCAAAAGGGGTTTGATGCAAAGTTTTTACCAAAGATTATCGAGCGGGTGAAAAAGCCTTCTATTATTGCCTTTGCGCAGGATTTAAACTATGAGCCTATTGTAAAAAGCATTCTAAAATCCCCTTACTATGCGGATATTAGGCTTGTTTTAAGGGCGCCGATTGATATCAATCTTACAAAGGAATTGAATATTTTATGTGAGGATTTGGGCCTTAGGCGCGAAAATATAATTATGGACACGGATACCGGTTGTGTCGGAATGGGGCTTGATTATGGGTATAGTATAATCGAGCGCCTTAAAATTGCACAAAAAGAGGGTGATAAGGTTTTAAGCCCGCCTATAATTGTCTTTTCGGGTGAAGAAAGTTTTAAATCCAAGGAATCCAAAAGTGATGACTTTAAAGATACCAGAGGAAAGCTCGAAACCCGTGCTGCGACAATCGAAATTGCAACTTCAACGGCGCTTTTGTGCGCAGGGGCGAATATTATTGTTTGTCAAAACCCGAAAACCGTTGAAGCCATGCAGGTTTTAGTTTGCGGAAAAAACTCCGCCGCCTTGGTGAAAAATTGCCCTGAAGCTCCTTCGGGTACTTCTAAAACTGTCGGAGGTGCCCGGAATGTCTAATCTTGGGACTATGGATATCTTTAAAACCCTTCCTGCTGCAAAGAAAGCGGAAAATGCAAATTGTAAAAAGTGCGGCTGTGCTGGGTGTATGATGTTTGCTGTAAAATTGGCAAAAAACGAAGCCGATATTGCTTCTTGCCCGTATGCTCCGGAGGAATTGGTTCAAAAGCTTACTCTTTCAAGAAAAGTGCAGCAAGAAACCGTTGAAATTAAAGGCAGCAAAAGGATTTTAACCATTGGTGGCGAAAAAGTTATGTATCGCCATGAAAAAACATTCATTAATCCTCCTCCTTTGCTTGTTGCGCTTGATTTTAAGGCTAATGATTTTGAAGAAAAATTGAAGCGCCTATCTTCTTTTAGGGTTGAAAATATTGGTGAAGAGTTCACTATAGAAGGGGTTTTGCTTAAAAATATCCTGAAAAATGAGGCTGATATTGAAAAAGAAGAAAATGCAAAGGCCTTAATTGAAAAATACGGTTTGAATTTAATACCGAATGAGGCCTTAAAAGCCTTACAACAAGTGGAAGACGGGCCATTTTATGAAACCTTATCCAAGCTTGTTGATATCAGGGGAAAGGCAATAATAGAGCGTAATCCGGAGTATTCAAAGCCTGTTTATTTGCATCTTGAAGGTGATAATGTTGAAATTCTTTGTGCAAAAGCAAGCGCTTATATCTGCAAATATGCTTCCTGTCTTCTTTTTGACACTTTTGATGAGGCACTCTTTACAACTCTTTACATTCTAAGACAGAATATTTATACTGACCCTGAAATGCCCTTGCAGGTTGAATCCAAGGTGTATGAATTTAACAATCCGGATGAAAATGCTCACGTATTTTTGACGACAAATTTTGCACTAAGCTATTTTGCTGTTGCAAACGAAATTTCAAACCTTCAAAAGGGCTCATATCTTGTAATTACGCCATCTGAGGGCATGAGCGTTCTTACTGCCTGGTCTGCACAAAAGATTACGGCAGAAATTGCGTCCCGCGTGGTCAGCGATAACAGCGTTTTGAACAAAGTGAAAAATAAAAAGTTAATAATACCGGGGCTTTTGGCTGATTTAAAAGAGGAACTTGAGGTGGCTTTGCCCGGCTGGGAGGTAATTCCAGGGACAATTGAAGCGTATAAAATTCCTGAATTTGTGCGCAGGCTTGAAAAACAGGGGTAAAATTTTCTCATAAATCTTGTAAACACTTGGCAAACGCGTGTATGTTAAAGGTAAAAACCGCTTAGTGCTTGTGTTTGAAGTCAAAATATTCTGGTGAATAATTTTCAAGCGTTTTTTGAACATCTTTTACGTAGGTTTTGTATTTTTCCCTGTCTTCAGGCGACATTTGGCTTTTTTGGCTGCGCAAAAGCCTATTTATATCTGCAAAATATTTGTCTATGTTTTGAAGCATCTCGGGGTTTTGGGCGATAAAATCATCGTAGCTCATATTTCCTCTGATTGTGTTGCAATCTGAGCACATAACCAAAAGGTTCTCTATGCGGTTGTTTCCGCTTTCAGAAAAGGGGATAATGTGTTCAATTGTGGGTTCTGTGTTTTTAATAAGCTTGTATGCCGCTTCCCTTGAGCTTCTTCTTTGATATTTTACAACAAAAGCTTCAGCGTCTTTTTTAGAGCTCGGCAGCTTGTTGAAATAGTTCCTAATTTTGTCCTCGTCTATTTTTATACCTTTTTCTTTTGCAAAATTTAAAAACGAAGTGACAAGGTGCTTGTTTCTAAATTCGCCTTCCTCGCTTGCACTGATTATTCTTTGAATTTGACCGATTTGCCACTCTTTGATTGCAGCCTCGTTTTCACTTGTAAGATTATCAATTTCCCTTGGAATTTGCATTGCAATGATAATCTGTTTCATTCTGAGAGTGTCTGTGTATTTTGAAGAAAGTATGCCAAGAAGCCCTGAAAGCTTCTCATTTGGGTATCTTGGAGCAAGGCGCGCAATTTCCCTAATGAGATTTCTTTTATTTGCCTGAAAAATTCCGGCATTTTTCTTCAGGCTTTCGGCTAAGTCTTCTCCGTTTTTCATTGAAATTATCGTTGCAAATTTTCTTGCCTCTTGTTTGTTAAAATTTTGCATTTTATCGCCACAGCAGGGACAGCGGACACTGCCGTCAAACCGTGCTATCGGAACATTTTTTCTCTGCACTCTTTTGTTTGATGTGAAATTTAACGGCAAAAAGTTTGCACGAAGCGCTTCTGGTTTTGTCTGTACAAAAGGGTTTCGGGATTTTTCTTGAGCATGGTTTTTAAAACTTTCAGGCTTGAGGTTTCCATCATAGACGTTTTCAGCCTCAAACCTCTCGTTTTTCAGATTTTTAAATGTAAAAGAAATTGGGGAGATTTTCATTTTTACACCAGTTTGTTTAAAACGTCTTCCTTTGTGCCGTTAAGGTTTACGGGTTTTGTGCGCTTTCTTGTAAAAAAGCTCTTGAATTTTTCAAAGCCTTCTTTATCGTGACAAAAGTATGCCTCATCTTTAATTTCAGCCATTTGCTCTTCAATATCGGCGTAAACATCGTCAGAATATCTCCTGT
>CANSKM010000062.1 GCA_947647475.1 uncultured bacterium | reverse complement strand
TTGCTGAAATTTTTGAGTTTGAACACAAAAAAGAAGCTTCAAATTTACTGGATGAAATAAATATTATGCTGAAAAACAATCCTGATAAAATAGAAGATGCCTATAAAATTATAAAAGCACTGGTTTTGTAGCAAATTTTTATCTTTTAATGTTTTAAAATAAAACACAAAACCAAAAGGAGAGAGAAACACCATGAATATTACCCCCATATCTTCAAACTCATTCACGGCAAGACTTGTAAGAGACAAAACCGGGAGATAGCACAAGTACTTCAAAACAAGAGATGGTTCAATCTTATAATAAGGCAATTCAAATGCTTCAAAAACAAAAAGGTGTTGCGATTGAATTTGATACTTTTATGCATACACCTGAAGTTAAAGAAATTGTAAAAAGTCTGCCAAAAGAAGACAGGCTTCTAATGGATGCAAAATATTATGCAGAAACAAAAGGCTTCGGGGAACTTGCAGAAAACACAATGGGGTTAACTTACGACAGTGACAACTTTTTTGTAAATGCTGCTTTTGAGCGACTTTCAAGCGAAGAAAGAGAAAAAGTTGCAGGCTTTACCGACATTCAAAACCCGGACGGCTCTTTAAACAAAAAAGGCATTTTGGACTATTTAAAAAGACTTAAAGATTTTGTAGATAATAAAGTATAAATATCCAAAAAAACTCAAAGGGCTTCATCCTGCAATTAACAGATGACACCAAGAACATTTATATTGTATAATTAATTTCACTTTTAAAGGAGACCGTTTAATGATTAAAAATATTTGTGTTTTTGCATCCTCCTGCAATTTTTTGGATGAAATATATTATAAAGAAGCGGAAGCTTTAGGTGAAATGCTTGCAAATTCAGGCTATAATATGGTTTATGGCGGAAGCTCTTTGGGGCTTATGTGGGCGTGCGCAAAATGTGTCAAAGCAGGCGGCGGAAAAATTATAGGCATCATGCCTGAAAAATTAAAAGAAATGGCCGAAAATTCAGACTCTTGCGATGAATTCTACATAACAAAAGGGATGAGGGAAAGAAAAGCCAAAATGGATGAGATGAGTGATGCCGTTGTTGCAATCCCCGGCGGCTTTGGCACGCTTGAAGAAATCAGCGAAATGATTGTTCAAAAGCAGCTTGGTTATAATAAAAAAGCAATTGTCTTTTTAAACACAAAAGGCTTTTATAACGGCCTCATTGCCTTTTTTGACAACATTTTGGAACAGAAATTTGCAAACGCAAAAGCAAGAGAATTATACTATGTTGCAAATTCGCCAAAAGAAGTTATCGATTACCTTAGAAACTACAAAGAGCGTGACCTTGCCGTTACAAAAGAGGACATTTATTCAAGGTAATTTTTAAGCCGCAAAAGCTGTCACATACGGGTTTTATTCAAGGGGCAAATTTTATTTTTCACAGGGTTTAAAGCTGTATGATGATAAACAGTATTAAATTAAACAGCACGCCAAACGGTCGATTTAAGGCAGCAAAGAATGTGCAAAATGCACAAAAGAATTTGAATTTTACCCCTACCCCCCCCCTGTCCTATAGTTTATACGGACAGAGCGGAGTTTCATTCAGGGGTGATGTTCCTGTTCACAACTGGGACAAGGCAGACAAATTATTTAACGAATATAAACAATCCCTCGATTCGGGTGATAATAAATTAAAGGTTATGGATATGCTTGAAGCATCTGACCTTGAACCTGATGAAGCGGTTCGTTTTATGCAAAATATTACAGGCGACAGAGAAACTGCATTTGCCTTTATAGACGAAGTAACAAGGGATGAGGACGGAACGATTAACCCCTCAAAATCCCCGAAAATTGTAAACACTTTGCTTGAAAAATTTGGAAATGTCAGAAACTTTAACAAATGGTATACGGGAAGAAACAGCTATACCCAGGCTTTTGAGGCTTACACCGAAGAATATTATAAAAATGCAAAATCCATAGAAGAGCTCTACGCCTGGCTTCCAAACTGGGACCCCAATACCGTAAGAGAAAAATATAAAAAACTTACAGGCCTTCAATGGACACCGGCGCCTGAGGGCGGCTTTATGTGGGCAGACGGCTATACCGTAGGCAAACTTCCCGAAGATTTTGGAAACATAGAAGGGGATAAAGAAAAATATCGTGCGGTTGTGGCCCAGCTTGTAAAAAATATATCAAAATATGATTATGTACAAGGAACTGCTGCAAAGGATTCAACCAATATTGATGTTTTAGAAGGGCTTGAACAGTACGGTTTTAAAAGCGCGCGCCTTATAAACGCGGGGCTTTCCCCAAAACATAAGGTCATTTTGGATGATAAATATATAATAAAAATCGACCGCCAAAAAGACCACAACGCGGAACGCGATTTTTACAATTACTTAAACGACATAAGACAGGATACAGCCTTTGTTAACGGCCAAATAAACAACTATATCGGGCTCTATTGGCCGGGAAGAACCCCCGAACATTATTTTTACGATGATTACACAGGCACAAACGTATATCAATTTTTGCCCGAAGACACACTCCATTTCATTGAAAATAATGAGGCAGAAGCCATTGCACAGTGCAGCATGTTAAAAGAAGATTTCAGCGACCTGCACAGAATCGGCGTATATTACAGAGATTTTAACCCCGAAAACTTTATTCAAACAGAAAACGGCTTAAAATGTGTGGATTCAGGCAAATGTGTATATTTTGACCTCCTAAAACCCGACTTAAACGGATGTGTTATAACCATGCCCGCAAAAACCGAATCGGGAACAATTGAGCTCAGCGATAAAATAAAAGCCGCAAAATCAATGAAAGATTGGAATTAACATTTAAAACAAAGAATGATTACAAATATTAACAACACAGTTTATAACTTCCGAAAAATTACCTTTTGCGGCCAAAAGGAAAAAGCGGCGGGAACCCGAACAAGCTGCAATGCCCCGTATAGAAGCCCTTTGGGGGTTTATGCGGATACTTTTGTAAGACAAAACGCGCAACGGGAAAACGCGCAGCAAACGGATAAAACCCCTAAAAACACCGGCAAAAAGCAGGCAGCAACGGCTCATCCTTTCAGAAAAATTTCCTATAACAAAGCAAAAAATATGCTGAGTTATGAAAAAATTGCCGCCGTGCAGGAATTTTTGCGCCAAAACAAAGATTTTATGAATGCTTCAAACCCTGCGGACAAAAACCCTGTAATTAAGGATATGTTTGAAATTGAGGGCAAAAAATATGATGCACGTTTTTCAGGCGGAGGCGGCACAAAAAACACTTTTCAAATAGAGCAAGGGGGCAAAAAATATACGCTCGCGCTTCCGACATACGTTGACAACCCGCAGATTGCGGCGGAAAAATGGCTTGATGTGCTTGAATTTGAACCAAAAAACACAAAACTTTTAAGAGACAAAGGCTTAAAGACAAACGACATTTTTGACATTGTGCCAGTAAAGGTTAACGGGGCTGAATTTCCGGCAGTTTTAATGAAACCTTACAGCGAACATTCTTTCAAGGTGGGCGACAGGAAAAATTATTCTTTTGCAAACCTTTTGAACTTTGAAGAGGTTGATATTTTGAACGACAGGATGTTTTTGGATTTATTTAAAGACATCCCAAAAGAGATTGCAAAGCTTACGGCACTTGGAATTGAGCCGCATTATGATTGTGTAAATTTATGCAGAGAAAAAAAGACAGGAAGCAAAGACTGCACAGGCGCATTCCACCTGTATTTAAACGATTTGGACAAAAATTTTGCAAAGAAAAAATTGACGGAAAAAGAAGCTGAACAATGCATTAAAAACTATACATACCTTGCAATTTCAGCGCTTCCGGAGACGGTTGACAGAAATTTAAGGCAATGGTGCGATTATTTTGTGTTTATCGAGGCAAACGAGGGCATCCGCAAAAAAATCGAAACACAGGCAATGGAAGAGTATCAAAAGATTAAGGGAAGATAAGAAACGGAAAAATCCACTTCTCTTCGATTACGTTCAACCTGTTTGCAATGTGTGTTCTGCTTATCGCCTGCCACGCACCGTAAAAGCCGGTAAACCCATGTTGGGCAGCTCTTGTCAACCGTCCATGAATTACAAAATTTAAACAACCCTTAAAAATTTGGAGCGGGGGACGGGGCTCGAACCCGCGGCGTCAACCTTGGGAAGGTTGCATTCTACCACTGAATTACCCCCGCAAAAAGGGTTTAAACAACAAAAGCCCTTCATTCGGGCTTTTAAAATGGAGCGGACTTGTACAAGCTTTTGGCTTGTACACGCCGGACACGGCAAACAAAAAGCCCCGTCCGGACTTAAACACAGTCCTAATTAAATGGAGCGGACGACGAGGCTCGAACTCGCAACAACTTGCTTGGAAGGCAAGGACTCTACCAATTGAGTTACGTCCGCACAATTATTAAATTTTCAATGTTAAACGGCTGCAACTCAATTGGTAGTTTGTGGTCAAGCCACATTTACCTTTGGTAAAGTGAGTTACGTCCGCAAATTATTAAATTTTCAATTCTTAGCGCCAAAAACGGCTACTTATATTTTATACAACAAATCTGTTCCCATTTCAAGATTTTTCTAAAAATATATACTTTGTTAATAATCTCTTTAAATGACACGTGTTTTTTAAAAAAATGGTACAATTGTCCTCAAGGGTAAGAATTTTCAGGCGTAAAACACCAAAATTCCGCCCCGCAAAAGTCGTTAAAACAAAGGAAACACTATGCTTCAAGCCGTACCAAAAGTCATAACCCAAGCTTTCACGGGAAGTTTCATCAAAAAAATCTCCCAATACCTGCACGATTGTATAAGAGAAGAGGTTAAATCCTCTACATTCCGCAACCTGAAAGGGGATAAGGACAATAAATGGGTCTTTTTGGAAGGCGAAGAAAAACTTTTCACGGAATTTGACACACCTTTGATGCTTGATGGCGCAAACAGCTTTCTGACAGAGCTTATGGTACAATCCGACATGAGCCAGAAGGAAAAATATTTAATTTACGGGTTTATGTTTTTGGTTGGAAAAAACGGCAAAAGCCGTAAAAACAATGAATTTTTGACCCCTCTGTTATATGTGCCCTGCAAACTCGAGCGCACAGGGAAAAATATCAAATTAACCGCTGAAGATGACATCCTGTCTTTGAATACGGGTGCTTTGGCGCAGCTCATTAAAAAAGATGAGGAAGAAGAGGTGGATGCAATGCTCTCAGGCCTTTTAGAGGTTGTGCCGGAGCTGCCCCTGAATGAAGATGCGCTTGAAATCTTTTTAACTACGCTGAAATCGGTTGTTCCTGATGTTGAAATCAGCACGGCGAGCGCGTTTACGGAAGATGACACGCTTGAATATCACCAAGAAGCCGATGAATTCTATTCAAACACGATTGAAAACCTCGAAGAGCTTGATGATATGGACTTTGACACCATTGAAACAATGAAACAAAAACCGAAAGTAAAGGTGGAAAAGCTTTGCCTGCAAAGAAAACAGGCTGTTATTTTAACAAAAAGACCGTCTGTAACAGCAGGGGTCTTGCATGAGCTTTTACAAATCGGCGAAAAGCCCTTTGGAACAATAAAAGAGACCGCATTAAACATTATACAGGAAGAATATCTAACTTCAAAAGGAAAACAGGTTCCCGTGAAAGAGCCTGAAATCAAGGACTTTTTCCCTGTGACACCCTTATCTTTAAGTGATTCGCAGGAAGATGTCATAAGAAAAATCGAAGAGAATGATTTCCTTGCCGTGTATGGTCCTCCGGGAACAGGGAAGTCTCAAACCATTGTAAATCTTGTATCTCACCTCATTGCAAACGGCAAAACCGTTCTTGTTGCAAGCAGAATGGACAAAGCGGTTGATGTTGTTGCGGAAAGATTAAACGAGCTTGGGGCGCCATACCTTGCCCTGCGCGCCGGAAGGGCAAATTACCAAAAGCAATTGACCTTCAAACTTGAAGATTTGCTTTCAAACAAGGTGGATTTAGATTCGGATTACGCGGATGCCGTTTTGGCTGATGTACCTGATATGAAGGCTCTTTTGGGGGAAATTAAAAGGCTTGAAACTGCGGTTGAAAGAATTATAAGTTTAGAGAAAAAATATACAGAAACCAGCGCCGATGTTGAAGAAACAATTGCAGCAATCGGCCAAATGCGCTATATTACAGAACATTTAGACCTTGCGGATGTAAAAACCTTAAAAAACATCCTGCAAAAGATGCAAAAAGACATAGAAACAGGCAAAAAAGGCCTATTTTTCAACATTTCATGCCATTCAAAAATTAATAAAATCAAGAAAATATTGAATTACAAGAAACCTTTGAAGGCAAAAGACCTTATGGGACGCCTTTCATACGAACTTGATGCCGAAGAAATGTCTGCAACCCTTGCTGCGCTTGAAGATGAGATTATGCGCACGGGGAATTTGCATCAGCTTTTAAAGAAAATTTCCGCCCTTAAAGGCAAACAAAAGCGCCTTGCAATCGACATTTTAAGGAACAGGCGTCGAAACGCCCTAAAAGAGCTCCTTTGCGACCAGAAAAAGCGCCAAAGACTCATCGTACATTCAAAATCGCTCGTTTCAAGAAAGCGCGTGCTTCAGGACAGACTCCTTGAAAAAGAAGATTTCAAGCCGCTTTTAAACGCTTTTCCCTGTTGGTGCACCACAACTTACGCCATTTCAAACAGCCTGCCTTTAAAACCGGGACTTTTTGATGTTGTAATTATAGACGAAGCCAGCCAATGCGACATTGCAAGCTGTTTTCCCGTGTTATACCGCGCTAAAAAAGCTGTAATTGTGGGCGATGACAAGCAGCTTGCGCATTTGAGCTTCCTTGAAAAGGCAAAAGAGCAGTCATTCCTGAACCAGTACGGAATTGACGACAAATATCAGCTGATGTGGCGTTTTAGGACCAATTCGATGTTTGATTTGGCAAATTATTACTCCGCAAGCCCCGTGCTTTTGGATGAACATTTCCGCTCAAGCCGCCCTATTATTGAATTTTCAAGCAACGAATTTTACGGCGGCAGAATAAAAATTATGCGCCCATATTTTGACAAAAAATGCCCAATAGAGCTAGAAATCGTCTCTGACGGGACTGTTGACCCTGAAATTACAAGGAATATGGCTGAATCCGAGGCTATTATAAGAAAATTACAGGATATAATTTCAGAAGATACCAAAAACACGGCAGAGGGCGCAGAGCCTGTATCCATCGGGGTTATCTCCCCTTTTAGAGGCCAGGTTGAACTTATCAAAAAAGATATTTTAAAGACTTTTTCAGGTGAAATTATTCAAAGACACCAGATTGAAGTCGGCACTGCACATACATTCCAGGGGGATGAAAGGGATATAATCCTTATGTCATGGGCAATTGCTCAGAATTCACACGCCCAAAGCCTTACATTCCTTCAAAAACCAAATCTTTTTAACGTTGCAATCACGCGCGCAAGAAAGAAGATGATAAACTTCATTTCAAAAGACCCGAACACCTTGCAGGAAGGGCTTTTAAGGGATTATTTCGAATACATTTTATACTCAAACAAAACGTTTGAACTTCGCGATGTGAATAAATTTAAAAACAGCTTTGAAGAAGATGTATTCTTGGAGCTCAAAAAGCTTGAGCCAAACGCAAAAGCGGGGGTTGAGTGCGGCGGTGTTTCAATGGATATCCTCCTAAACAAGCTCGTTGTAGAGTGCGACGGGGTTGAAGACAAGATACCAAGCCGTTGTAGCAACATGAAAAAGCAAGCAATCCTTGAACGGTGCGGATTCAGGGTAATTCGCGTAACCAAACGCGAGTGGGACTTGAGTAAAAATGCATGTCTTGATAGAATAATGGGTGAATATTTAAAAATGAAAAAGCCCGCATAACAAGGCGATTTTGACGATTTTTCGCAGATTTTAGCGAATTATCAAAGGCTTCAAGCGGTTTTTGCGGGCAGATTAAAGGAAAATATGCCTGAAAACCCGTTAGACAAAGCATTTTACGATAACAAACCCGAAAAAACACTGCAGGATAAGTATTTGCGGTCACTTGAATTTGACAAAGTCCTTGAAATCCTCTCAGGGTTTGCAAATACACCCATGGGAAAAGCCAGATGCCTTGAGCTGCGCCCGTTTACAAACAGAACAACAATCGAAAAAGAGCTGAATTTTGTAACCGAAGCCAAAAAAATCTGTGATGATGCGGGAAATTCCGGGGCAATTCCTGTTGATTTTATAGCCGATACAAAAAATATTTTAATGGCTCAAAGGCTTGGGGCGCAAGACATTTGGGACCTTGCGGAAACCCTTCGGACTTCAAGAATTACAAAAACTTTTTTACAAAAAAATGAAGATGCAAAGCTGCTTTCTGAAGCGTTTTTAGACAAATTAATCTCTGAAAAAGCGCTTGAGGACGAGGTTTTCGGTATTTTTAACT
>CANSKM010000061.1 GCA_947647475.1 uncultured bacterium | reverse complement strand
CCTGTAACCCGCCCGAAAACAGACGACGAGATTGACGAAGCGATTAAGGAACAGAGTCTTAAAAACCAGAAAAAAGCTGAAGAAATCGTAAAAGAGCTTGAAAACTTGATTAAAGAAAAGGCCATGGCTCTTGCGGACGGCGAAGAAATTGACAATGAATTAATTGAAAAAGCGCAAAAAAACATAGAAGAAAAGGTTGAAGAAGAAGCAGACGCCAAAAACAAAGAAGATGCGGACACTTCCGAGGCCCAAAAAGAAGAAAAACAGGAAGAGGCTTTGGCCGAAACTTCCGGCACTTCAAAAAAATCGAAAAAGAAAAAATAACAATTTATTTAAAATTTTTAAGTCAGGGACTTGAAAAAACCCCGTGTTTTATTTAAGATAGCCTTACTTAAACAAAAATACAAGGAGAAAACAATGCAACTTATACTTAAAAAAGATGTTCAAAATATTGGCGAAGTGGGCGATATAGTAAACGTTAAAGACGGTTATGCAAGAAACTATTTAATCCCAAACAACTTAGCTGAAAGAGCAACCAAAGGTTCACTTGAAGCAAGAGAAAGAGATATGGCAAGAATTAAAGCTAAGGCTGAAAAGCTTCACCAAGAAGCTTTAGCACAGGCTGAAAAAATTCAGGCAGCTGAAGTTATTGAACTTTCTGCAAAAGCTGGTGAATCAGGCAAATTATTCGGTACGATTACAACGAAAAAACTTGCTGAAGAATTACTTGCAAAAACAGGCGTTGAAGTGGATAGAAAGACTATCACTCTTGACAACCCGATTAACCATATTGGTGATTTCACAATGACCGTTAAATTGTCTTCAAAAGTTAAAGCTCAATTGAGAGTTACGGTTAGCGCTTCTGAAACAATCAAAGAAGCTATTGTTGAAGAAGAAACTGAAGCTGAAGAAGCATAAGGCTTTTTAATTTAGCTTTTGAACAAAATATGTAAACGCTGTCTTTTAACGGGACAGCGTTTTTTAATGCATTGCGAAAATTTAAACAGATTTTAGAGCACGGAAAATAGAACAAAAATCAGACTAAGCATTGGATGGTAAGCCCGTGGAGCCTTCTTAAATATATTTTTTGTACCGTTAGCATAAGGGCATTAGAGATATTTAGCGAATATATAAAGCGAGTATGTTTGAGACCCCGTGCTCTTTAGCTTAGCACGGGGTTGAGTTTACGAGCACCAAAGTCGTACGATTGGGATGAGCTTAATAGCTCTTTGACCGTTGCAGACCCGGTATAAAAATATATTCAAGAAGGCGGAACGATAGTAATGAAAGAGTTTTCAGCGGTGTTGGTTTCTGGATTGCTTCGGTACACTGTCGCAACGCTTGCAATGACGGCTGCTCACTAAATGAATTTTAGTAACGCTTGCAATGACGGGTGTTCAATAAAAAACCTTCAACCAAAACTCTTGGAATGGAAGGATTTCAAGGATTGGACACCAGAAAAAATGAATTCAGAATGACAAAAATAAAAAAAGCAAGAATTTTTTGAATCGAAACGACAAAAAACCCTTGCATGCTGAATTAAACTAAATCTTTTATTATCATGGGCAAATATGCTTAATTTCCGCCCTTACCTGCCACCTGATTCTTAATTTAATTCTAACAACATCAGAATGATTTTGCAAGAAATTTTCCCCACACAATAACAAATAATAACAAATAATTTGATTTTCAGGTTTTAAATTGTTGAAAACAAAAGATAAGGAAACAAAATGCGCATTTCACCCATTCAAAATACTAAATTGCAAAATAATATCGGAACAAAAAGCCTAAACACCAATAATAACAAAGAAAAAAGCCAAAACCCAGCACCTTCAAGAACATTCAAATTCCCACCCCAAGGCGTTTATACACCTGCTTTTTTGGGGCTTATGAGAATAGGAGAAAACTTAAAACCGGCAACCAGTTTCTTTTTCAGAGATTACGAAGCCTTAATGAGCGCCACTAATATGCTAAGGGAAAATTTCCCAAATGGCGCAACAATACTGGATTACGGCTGTTCTGACGGCGAAGAAGCGCTTTCTTTGTATATGCTTTTAGGGGATGATAAAAAGAAATTTAAAATAACAGGCATAGACACGGATGAAGACATTATAAGAATTGCAAACCAGGGCGTATACAGCATTTACAGAGGCTCAGCGGACAGATTTTTAATGCCCAATATGATAAAAGACCCGACACAAGAAGAACTTGCGGAAACATTCCACAAAACCATGAAACATGCAAAAGAACCGGATGAGCCTTTAAACAATTCTCCAAAATTTTATTTAACATACAACAGAATGAGCCCAAAATCAAGAAAACAGCTGTTTTACAGGCCAAGAAGCGGAGTTTTGGACAACATTGAATATAAAACAGGGAACATCTGCAACCTTGACAGAGAGCAAACAGAAGGCAAAATCGGCGCAATACTTTTCAGAAATGCATTTTACCAGCTTATGAATTCTTCAGACGGCGAAGATCTCTTCATAGATGATGATATGAGTAAAATCGCAGAAAAATATAAAGATATATTAGCTTCAAAAGAAGGTGGAAAAGAGCTTATTGAACTTTTATTCACAAGAACAAGTGTCGAAGAAAAACAGGCAATTGCAGATGAAATTATAGACAAAGCCTATGGCAGGCTTGAAATCGGCGGGGTTTTTGTCCTTGGAAATTCTGAAAATGAAAGTATTTTCTTTGCAGATGACGACACGCCGGATGAAGATGTTGTAAGATTTGGCGACATTCCCGCAGTTAAAGAAAGAAAACAACTACTCGAAGAGACGCTAAACAGAGATTACAGCGCCGAAGAAGCAGATTTCCCGGGCCTTATGGAGCTTGTGCTTGCTCCCGTAAAAAAAGAACTCGAAGGCCTCATAAAAAGAAGAGAAGATATCAGAATTTTAAAGAAAACACCGATGCAAAAAGCTCTTGAGCGCGACGGAAGATTTACCCCTGCTTATACCTCTTCCGTTTCCAATATGCCCGGGTTTGAAACACCTACTGTATGGGTAAAAGTAAAATAAGAGCAAAGAACAAAACTATTTATAAACGGAATATTCTTTAGATTCTTCTTCCCACTCTTCCCTTGAAACCTTCAGCGCATGGTTCCAAAATTTTTCAAGCGCATAGCTTTCTCTTACATCATTCAGCATAATATGCACAATGACATCGCCGTAATCAAGCAAATTCCACCTGTTTTTTAAATCGTTCTCATCGCCATTCGGGATTCTTCCGAATAATTCCTTGATGCGCTCCCTTAAAGAAGAAGTTAACCCTTTAACCTGGGTTGTAGAGGATGCGGAAGCTATGACAAAATAATCAGACAAAACACAAACGTTTGCCACATTTAAAACGGCAATATCAAATGCCTTTTTATCGTCTAAAACCCTTGCCACAATGCTTGATAGCTTTTTGCTTGATACTTCTTCCGTCATATTCCCCCAAAAGTTTGTTATATATTTCCTGTTGAAGAGTTTTTGTCGTTATCTAAAGATTTAATGTCGATAACTTCATCCCCTTCAGAGTAATTCAGACGGTTGTCAGAGCCTTCAATTTCAATATTTACTTCACCGTCTATCATCTCAATATCTTTTTTCAAATAATCCTTAATTTTGCCATCCTCAAGCTTCACACCAACTGAACCTTTAAGGAAATTCAACACGGCAACTTTTCCTATGCCATCGGGTGTCATAACCCCTGAACCCACAGGAGGAAGCGTTTTTGCAGCCTCAAGATAATTTGAATATTCATAATTCAAACAGCATAAAAGCCTTCCGCAAGAGCCTGTGATTTTCCCGGGTGTCATTGGAATTCCCTGGTCCTTTGCAAGCTTTGTGTTAACGGATTCAAATTTCTTTAAAAAGCTGCAGCAGCAATATTCATGCCCGCAAACTCCAATCCCTTGAAGAATGCTTGTTTCATCCCTGACCCCAATGTGCCTTAAATCAATTCTTACCCTTTTAAATTCCTGGGTTAAATCTTTTAAAAGTTCACGGAAATCCACACGTTCGGGAGCTGTGTAATAAAACGTAATTTTTTTCTTGTCAAAGGTGTATCTTGTTTGAACAAGGTTCATCGCAAGTTTTCTTTTTTCTGCAAGCTCTCTACATTTATAAAGTGCCTGAATTTCAAGCTTTTTAATCTCTTCAAGCTCTGCTAAGTCCCTTTCGTTCATTGTTCTAATGAAAGGAATCGGTTCGGGCTTAAATTTTTCCCACTGTTTTTGAATTTCAGAATTAACAATAAAAACCTTATGCGCTTCTTCCCCTTTTTCCGTGCGCACAAGAACCATTTGCCCATGGTGAAGGTTTGCTCCTTCGCTCACTTTCAAGGGATAGAATTGGTTTTTAATAATTCTTACTGCAAATTTCAAATTTTAGTCCTGTTTTTTCTTGAAAATCATCTAAAACTATTATACAACAAATTGTTTTTATAATAAAATAAGAAAACGATGAAGTATGAGAACTTAACATTTAAGAAAAATGACGTTGAAAAACTTCTTTTGAATTTGGACTCTAACCCTTATTCTCAAAAAAATAAGGATTTCAGATATACCCTATCGCTCATCTATGAACTCATTGAAGAAGAATTTGCAGACACCTTTGACACAAAAAACCCCATTTTAAGGTCGACTGATATTCTCTTTGAAAACAAAGACAACACCGCAGAAATTTTTATCACCCCGCCGTATAATTTTGATTATTACCTGAAATCTAAAGGCTCTTTATATCGCCTTAAAGCAGAATATAAGGGAGATAAATACGGCTATAACATTCCTTTGGATTTATTTTTTGAATATTTTACGGGATTATCGGAAAACATTGAATTAACGGATGATTTATCCGAAAATTATAAGTTTTATTTCTATTTTACAACCTTTGTTAAAAAGACGGTTGAAAAGCTGAACTTTATCCCCTCTGTTAAATTTAAAAAGGACACGTTTTCAATCGTTTGGGAGCCTTATTTTAAAAATAAGGATTATTTAAGGGCGTATCTTGAAATTGTAAATAATGACTTTTTAGACCCCGAAACAACAAAGAAATTAATTGAAAGATATTTAAACCACCTCATTTTTAATTTCTTAAACGTTAAACATTTTAAATTTAAAGATTTAAAATCTGCACCGTATTTTGTAAAATCCGCTATCCACAAAAGAATGCTAAAAGGAAATGACCTTGGCGAGGACATTCAAACCTGGCTCGATGAAATGAGCCTTGGAAGCTACGATGTTGTTCCTGTCTTCAACATTGAAAAAATTGAAGACAACACAAACGACGACAGATTTTTAATGAAAATTTCGGCCAAAAACAAGCGGACAGGGGAAGTGTTTGAGCTTGAAGATTTGGATGAGACAGATAAAACCATAATTGAAAAGCAGATAAACTGGGCCGTAAAATATATTGAAGACCTTGAAGATACAACGCTTGAGCTTGACCTTTCAGGCGTATATAAAATGATTACCCAAATTACATATTACCTGGCACAAGCTGATATGGAAGTGAACCTTCCAAAGGGCATGGATAATATTATAATTCCAAGGGCCTCAATTAACGCAAGGGTAAAACAAAAGCGCATAGGAGATTTAGAAGACATTTTAAATATGTCCAATTCTTCAACAATTTCCCTTGATGAAATTATGGATTTTTCAATCGAGGTGGCGCTTGGGGATAATGAGAAAATTTCCGCTGAAGAATTCCAAAAGCTTGCAAAAGACACAAACGGCTTAATTCAATATAAAGATAAGTATATTTTAATCGACAAAGAGGAAACGGAAAAACTCCTTGAAAGATTAAAGAAAAAGCCCGATTTTGTGATGAACAAAATGGAACTTTTGCACCACAGCTTATCGGGCAAAATTGACGAATATGATTTTGATTACGATGAAGCCTTTGCAAAGGTTATAAGCAGCTTTACAAAGGTTGAAGAGATTGACCTTCCTGAAACTTTAAACGGCACATTAAGGCCATATCAGCAAGTCGGGTTCAGATGGCTCTATACAAACGTTCAAAAGGGCTTTGGCTGCTGTATTGCGGATGATATGGGTCTTGGTAAAACAATTCAGGTTATAAGCTTAATTTTAAAATTAAAAGAAGAAAAGAAACTGAAAAAACCCGTTGTGGTTATTTGCCCGACGACTTTGCTTGGAAACTGGGAGAGAGAATTTGAAAACTTTGCCCCGAACCTTAAAATTTACACATACCACGGCTTTAACCGCGAATTTGTGACCGATTGCGACGTTGTCCTTACAACTTATGCAATTTTAAGAATCGATATTGAAGAATTTAAAAAACACAATTGGGATTTAATTGTAATCGATGAAGCACAAAATATTAAAAACCCAAGCACCTCTCAAACCCAAGCTGTGAAAGCAATTAAGGCCGATATGAAGATTGCAATGACAGGTACACCCGTTGAAAACAGGCTGTCAGAACTTTGGAGCATATTTGACTTTATAAACAAGGGCTATTTAGGCTCTATTAACGACTTTGGCAAAAACTATTCCGTTCCGATTGAAAGGTTTAAAGAAACCCAAAGGGCAGAAAAACTTAAAAAAGCGATTTCGCCCTTTATGCTTCGCCGCCTGAAAACAGACAAGATGATTATTTCAGATTTGCCTGAAAAAGTTGTGTTGGATGAATTTTGCTACCTTACAAAACCGCAGGCAGCTTTATATGAGCGCGTTTTAAACCAATCTATGCAGGAAGTTCAATCTGCAGGAGCGGGAATAAACAGGCGCGGCGCCATTTTCAAACTTATCACATCCCTAAAACAAGTGTGTAACCACCCTTACCACTATTTAAAACACGGGGATATGTCAAGAAGTGCATCAGGAAAGACAGAAAAGCTGATGTCAATTTTAACAAATATTCTTGATAACGATGAAAAGGTGCTGATTTTCACCCAATATAAAGAAATGGGCGCTATTTTAGAAAAAATTATCGCTGATGAATTCAACACAGACCCCCTATTCTTCCACGGCTCATTGAATGTTAAAGCAAGAGAAGAGATGATTAGGGAATTTTCGGAAGAAATAAATAAAAAAATTATGATATTGTCCTTAAAGGCAGGGGGTTTGGGGCTGAACCTGACTTCTGCAAGCAACGTTATCCACTATGACCTTTGGTGGAACCCTGCGGTTGAAGACCAGGCAACAGACAGAACCTACCGTATCGGCCAGGATAAAAACGTTATGGTGCACAGGTTTATCACCCTTTCAACGTTTGAAGAAAAGATTGATAAAATAATTAAAGACAAAAGAGAACTAGCTGATGCTGCCGTATTTACGGGCGAAAAAATCATCACCGAACTTTCGGATGATGAAATTTATGAAATCTTCTCTTTGGCATAAATTTTTTGACTTAACATTTTAGACATTCCGGAAAATAAAATATAGAATACAATTGTAGGGCTAGCACTATGCTTCTCCACCGCCACAGACAATTTTCGAAGAAATCTGACGGAAAGGAGGGCTAAAACCTATGGATATTAGGCAAATAGTAAAAACCGCCATAATATTGATTATAGCGGTTTTACAAATTATTTCACTAATGCTGTAGGGTGCGAAGAAAGCCTTTAACAGCCGTCGTAAGTTTGTTGAAGGCTTCGCCCTACTATTTTATTATTTACCATGGTTTGTTGTTTGTCAAGACACCTTATTTTAAATTGCAAGCGGCCCGTTTTTTAAATATAATTTTGGATATGAAAGATACAATCGGCTTTTGGGGATATCCTGAACCCTCTTTGATAAAAAAATATAAAACTTTATACCCAAACGCAAATTGGGTCGATTTAGACATCGATTTTAATTACCCCAAAATAAGCATCCTGCCTGAAGCTTACTGCTCCATTATAAAAAATATTTTTAACAATGCATTTCACCTTAAAGAACAGTTAATTACCATTTTAGCGCCCGTTGGAAAAGACAAATGCGACTCTGCCTTTTTTGCGGTTCAAATTTTAAAAGAGAAGGGCTTCAGCGTTGAAATTTCATATTTTGAAGATGTTCTTCCCTTGAATAAGCTTCCAGGCGCGCCAATTTCAAAGAGCAATTTGCCCTTAAAAGAAAAAATCGAAAAAATTACTGCCAATATAATTGAAGAAAAAGACTATTCAAACCTCGCTGAATGCAAGGCAGAGTTTGGCTTTTGGGGAGTTCCGCCAAATGATTTAAGCATACTTGAAATTTTCCCAAACTCAACCCATGTTTTTGGCTGGAGCCGCTGTGTTGAAGCAAAAAACCCTGCAAACATTGAGCTTGAAATGTATGTAGATGAAAACATTCCGACAGTTTTTTTCGCGCAGACATTTTGCGCTAAAAACCAGCTTGCAAAATACCTTGCAAACAAATATAACGGCCTTTATATCGATATTGACGGCACGCCCACAAACTCTACAAAGGCAAAGAT
>CANSKM010000060.1 GCA_947647475.1 uncultured bacterium | reverse complement strand
CTAAAATCTCTGAAATCGAAAGAGAGCCTGCACGAGAGACCACAACATCGGCCGCTAAAATCGGCAAATACATCTTTTCAAAGTAGGGCTGTATAATGGCATTTTGAAGCCCGAAATTATCGACACAATCTTTAAAAGTTGCGTCCAAGGCTTCTTTAAGGGCTGTCTTCACATCGTCATAATTTTTCTTTCCGGTTTGAAAAATTATTTTAACACCTTTTTTGTCTTTAAAATTCCCCAAAAGCTCTACTGCGGCAGAGTTTATAGTCCTTGCGCCCTGGGAGCCTCCCATAACGAGCACACAAAATTCATCATCCGAAATTCCAAGCTCTGCCCTGGCTTTAACCTTTGAAATCGTGAAAAACTCATCCCTTACAGGGTTTTTAAAGTTTGTAATTTTTTTAGCCTTAATAAACCTGCTTCCCTCAATAAAGGCAAGGTTTACAGCCTTTGCACCGCCCGAAAACGCCCTCGTTACAATCCCGGGGTGCGCATCGGAATCATGCATAACGTATGGAATTTTTAAAATGTTGGCACAGATGACCATTGGCGCACTTACATATCCACCTGTCGCAAAAACCGCATCAGGCTTGTATTTTAGGGCATAGCTCAAACACTTCAAAACCGACACAAACAAAAGCAAAATCCACTTTAAAAGCTTAAAATCAGGCTTTCTTGGCATTCCAAACACGGGTACATTCAAAAAAGGCGCCTGAAGCCCTGTAATTATGTCATATTCAGGGTTTTTAGAGTTCCCGACATAGTAAATATCGGAATATCCCCTGTTTCGAAGCTCGTTTAGCATTGAAACACAGGGGTAAATGTGCCCCCCGGTCCCGCCGCCTGTGAGGAAAAACGTTTTAGTACGCTGCTTTTTTTGCATAAGGCCTAATCCTTTGAACTTTTTTCTTTGAAATATTTAAAAGCACCCCAAACATACACAGGGACACCAAAAGCGAGCTTCCGCCATAGCTTATAAAAGGAAGCGGAATACCCGTTGCGGGGATAAAAGAGCTTGCAACCGCCATATTCATAAAGGCTTGGAATCCGATAGAAAACGCAATCCCAATTGCAAGAAGCTTTCCGAACATATCAGGACTGCGGGATGCAATAATAAAGCTTCGATGCAAGAACATCCCAAAGAGCATGATTATAAAGAAACACCCCAAAAAGCCGAATTCTTCTGCAATTACTGCAAATATAAAGTCTGTATGCCCCTCAGGAAGCCAGGATAACTTCTGTTTTGAATTACCAAAACCCACCCCGAAAAAACCGCCCTCAACAAACGCAACAAGAGATTGAATGATATTATATCCGGCACCAAGCGGGTCTTTATTGGGATCCAGCCACACCAAAAGCCTCTGTTTTTGATACCCCCTGATTACGTACGGCAAAACCGCAAGTGCCCCAAGCCCGCACATGGCAATGTTTTTCATCCTTCCACCCGCCATAAAATAAAGTACAGCAAAGGTAAAGGACAAAAGTATCATCATCGAAAGGTTTGGCTGTTTATAAATCAAAAGCAGACTTGCGCCAAAAATCGCATAGGCAGGCCATTTCTTTGAATCTGCAAGAGTCGGACTTTCTGCAAAAAGAGAGGCAAACATCAGGATAATCGCAGGTTTTGCAAACTCCGAAGGCTGCAACTGCAAGGGACCGATTACAAGCCACCTTTTTGCCTCGTTTACAGTATGCCCCAAGGGTGTAAACTGCACCAGGGCAAGCAAAACAAGCACAATAATCGGCAGTTGATAGGTAAAAGCACGAAGTTTTTTATAGTCATAGTTTGCAAAAAACATAGCACCTACAACACCAGCGCCAAGCCACGCAAGCTGCCTCACCGTAAAGAATACAGGGTTCACACCCTCCGCAATCGCCTTTGGAGAGCCTGCAGAGAAGATTGCCATCATCCCAATCACAATCAGCGCGCCGATTATCCAGATAAGCGTTTTATCCGGAGGAGAAATTATGTAATTTTTCTGGTTACGCCCGCCGCCTGAATTTCCGCCGCCATAACCCTCCCGAAGCCTGTCATTATCAAAGTTTCTTCGGTTTGGGTTTTGCGGAAACCTGTTATCACCGCGCCCCTGGCTTCTTTGATAATACATAATCCCTGAAAGCTTCCCCTCTTACTTCATAATTTTTAAACATATCAAAGCTTGCACAAGCAGGCGAAAACAAGACTACATCCGGTTTTTCGCGCTCAGCCTCATCAATTGCCTCATTGAGCGTTTTTGAAAAAACAATATTGCAAAACCCTGATTTTTTAAGGTTTTCTTCAAACCTCTGCGCCGCTTCGCCAATCAGGACAACCTTTTCAATGTTTTTCTTTATAAGTTCGCAAAATTCATCTAAAGACGTGTTTTTATCTCTGCCGCCTGCAATAAGCACTGTCCTTTTGCCTTCAAACGCACCTATTGCAACGTTTGAGGCCTCCGGATTTGTCGCCTTTGAATCGTTATAATACGAAACGCCATTAAGCTCCAAAATAAACTCACACCTGTGTTTTGGCGCCTTAAAGGACATAATTCCCGCTTTAATTAAATCATTTGAAACACCCAGAGCCCGAGCTGCAATCACAGCACACATCACGTTTTGCAGGTTATGCGCACCCACAATCGGCACATCTTTAACATCAATTATTTCATCAGTGCCGTAATAAATTTTCCCGTCTTTAATATAGGAATCATCCGCGTTTCCATTGGAATTCAGCCTGAAAAAGTGCTTAGTTGCTTTTGTGGAAATGTTTTTCACGCGCTCATCGTCAAAATTTAAGATAGCGTGTGCTTTTTCACCCATTTTTTCATACATTTTAGCCTTATCGTTAAAATAATCTTCAATTCCCCCATGCCATGAAATATGGTCTGGAGTCAAATTGCAGAATATCGCTGCGTTTGGGGCAAAATCTTTTGCATAATGGAGTTGATATGAGCTTGCTTCAACAACAAGACAATCAGGCTCAACATCAGATGCTGCCTTAATTTCCTCTGCAACATCTGCCTTAATCACTGAATTTACAAAAGGACAAAGGTAATCCAAAGGCGAAACCCCAACATTTCCGGCCGCCGGGGCGAAAAATTTTTGGCTTAAAATATGAGAGACAAGCATTGTGGTGGTCGTTTTGCCGTTAGTCCCTGTGATAGCAACGATTTTGGTCTTTTCGGGTTTCACTTTAAAGGCAAGTTCAATATCAGAAAAATATGGAATGTTTAATTTATCCAAAAGCCCCAAGATATCTGATTTTGGCGGAATTGAAGGACTCAGAATACAAAATTCAGCGCCTTTTATAAAATCTTCCGTATGTGCCTCAAATTCAAGCTTTACGCCCGCTTTTTTTAAAAGTTCAGCCTTGGCTCTATTTTCTTCACTAAGTTTATTTGAATCACTCAAAAAGCAATCAGCGCCTGCTCTTAAAAGAAATTTTGCCGCCGCAAACCCTGTTGTAGAAAGGCCTAGCACCAAAACTTTTTTGCCTTTTAAATTAGAATATAAATTTTTAATCTCATCCATAGTTAAAAACCTTGTCTAAGCCGCCGAAAGCAGCGCCTTACAAATGCAAACGCCCCATACGGCAACAATTCCGCCGAGCGCTGAAATCATTGAAAATACAAAAACAATTTTTTTCTCATCCCAGCCAGAAAGCTCGAAATGGTGGTGTATCGGGCTCATTTTGAAAATTCTTTTGCCCGTTAACTTAAAACTTGCCACCTGAAGCATCACAGAAAGGGTTTCGGCCACAAACACGATGCCGATTAAAATAAGCGAAAGTTCAAATTTGCCCATAATGGCGATTGTGGCTAAAAGCCCGCCCAAGGCAAGGCTTCCGGTGTCCCCCATAAATATTTTTGCAGGATTTTTATTAAAATAGAAAAACCCTAAGCACGCCGCAGAAGCAGCCATAGAGATAATTGCAAGGTCAACACAACCGTTTGAGCGGCAAATTAAAGCGCAGGCTAAAAACGCGAAAAACGAACAGCCGGCGGCCAATCCATCCAGTCCATCCGTCAAATTCAACGCATTTGAAGAGCCCACAATCATAAACACTGCAAAAAACGGGTAAAAATAGATTAAATCGATACTGAAATTAAAGAACGAAATTTCTGTCTGCCCTTGATACAGAAGGTATACAGCGGGAAGCATCGAAACCGCAAACTGTAAAGCAAGTTTTGCCCTGGGGCTCAAACCCTCATTCTGACAGCCTTTTATCTTTTTAATGTCATCCTCAAACCCTGTAAAAGTGTAGAAAACAAGGGTCATAAGGACTATTAGCGCCCGGGTGGAAATCGCCTGCGCCATAAAAAGCGCAATTAAAGAACCGACCAAAATTGCCGCCACAAGGAACACTCCGCCTGTTGTCGGGGTCTTATTCTTCTTGGCATGCAGGATTTGGACCTCTTCTCTAATATACTGTCCATACATTTTTTTCTTCATAAAATCAAGGTACGGAACGCCGAACAACAGGCACAAAACAAGCGTCATCAGCGCCGCAACACTCATCATCGTAATCATATATTTTTCACCATTTCAATTATTTCTTCAAATTTCATAATTCTTGATGCCTTCAAAAGCACTGTGGTGCCTTTTTCCAGGTTATTTTTTACATATTCCGCGCACTCTTTTTTTGAATTAAAATGCTCGGATTTTAAAGAGCAGGCTCTTGATATAAATTTTGCCAATTCGCCTACTGTAAGAAGGGTTACATCCGAATAAGAAGACAAAAATTCACCGATTTTTTTATGGTAAATAATTTCATCTTTTCCAAGCTCGCCCATATCCCCCAAAATTAGCGCCAGAGGCTTTTTATAGACAGATAAAAACGTTTTCAAAACTGCCACCATAGATTCAGGATTTGCATTATAACTGTCGTTTATAAAGGTTAAACCATTGATTTCAGTGACTTCCCAGCGTTTTTCAATCGGCCTGTAATTTAAAAAACCTTTTTGCATATTTTCAACAGGCACCCCTGCCCATTTTGCCGCCTCGATTACAAGCATGGCATTTTCAATGTTATGCTCCCCTTCAACCGTGAGTTCATAAGGGTCTCTGCCATATTCAAAAACAGTTTTTCCCATTTCAATATTTATGTTATTACAATCTGAAAGCCCCACCAACACTTGTTTTCCGTCGTATTTTAAATTTTCTCTTAAAATTTCTGAGTCTTTACCAATAAAAATCCCCTCAGGATTAAGATTTGAGGCTATTTCGCACTTTGCAACAGCTATATTTTTAAGATTACCAAGCTTTTCCACGTGTGCAGACCCGATATTAGTAATTATACCTGCATCAGGAAGGGAATAAGAGGTCAAAAGCCTTATCTCGCCAAGGTTTCGCATCCCCATTTCAACCACAAGCACTTCCGTATCCAAAGGCATTGAAACCATGGTCTCACACAGGCCGATTTCATTGTTATGATTGAGTTTTGACTTGTGTGTTTTAAAAGTTGTGGACAAAACCGAAGCCAGCATTTCTTTTGTGGTGGTTTTGCCAGAACTGCCTGTAATAGCAATAACTTTCGGGTTAATTTTTTCCCTTATATATTTTGCAAGCTCAAGATAAGCTACAAGCGTGTTTTTGACATATAACACAAAATCCGCATTTTTGTTTATCTTATATTCTTGCTGTGTAAAATAGCCCACAGCGCCGTTTTCGAGCGCCTTGTCAATAAAATTGTGCCCGTCAAAATTTTCACCCCTCAAAGGCAAATAAATATTGCCGCGTTCAAGTTTTCTTGTGTCCGTTGAAATGTCAAAAGTGCCTTCAGTATTGGTTTTATGGAGGATTTTCGCCCCTGTAACTTTTATAATTTCATCTATATTAAATTTCAAAATAATAACTCCTAAACTGCCTTGAGGCAAGGGTTTTGACCCAAAAGTCGTTCTCAAATTCCGCCCCTTTGAAATTGTCTCCTCAAGCTTTTCCCATATTGTAAACCAAATAGAATTTGATGTAAAATAGTTTTTATGAAAAAAATCGCTTTAATTCCAATAGACAATAGACCCATCTGTTATACGCTCATAGAGCAGATTTCAGCCATAAATGAGGATTTAAAAATTTATCTTCCCGAAAGAAAACTTTTAGGCGGATTGTATGATATGGCTGATGTTTCGGGCATTTTAAACTGGCTGAAAGCCCTTCCAAAGGTGGATTACATTATAATTTCCCTGGATACCGTTGCCTATGGCGGACTTGTGGCTTCAAGAAGAATTCCTGACAGCTTTGACACAATAAAATCAAGGCTTGAAGAATTTAAAGAAGCCCTAAAATTAATCGGGGCAAAGGTTTTTGCCTTCTCAAGCATTATGAGAATTTCAAACAATAATATCAATGAAGAAGAAAAAGAGTACTGGAACCCTTGGGGCAAGCGGATTTTCGAGTATTCATACCACCAACACAAATCCCGCGCACTAAGACAGATGAATTGCGTCATAAACACAGTCCCCGCGGACATTTTGGAGGATTACCTCAACACAAGAAAAAGAAATTTTGAAATAAACAGAATGTATCTTGATTGGCTCTCTGAGGGAGTTTTAGACACTCTTGTATATTCTAAAGATGATACGGGCGAATACGGTTTGAACGTTGAAGAGGCGCAAATGCTTGAGGCAGAGGCATCTTCAAGAAATTTGAACGCAATAATTAAAACGGGCGCTGATGAAATCCCCTTAACCCTTCTTGCAAGAGCAATAGCGGAAAACGAAAACGTTACAGTCAAGCCTGTCTTTGTTTTAGAGAATTCAAAAGGCCTAATATCAAAGTATGAGGACATTTCAGCCGAAAATTGTGTTCAATCCCAGCTTTCCCTTGCAGGAGTGGAGATTGCTTCGTCGGAAAACGCTGAAATTACTATGGTTATCAACAATTTTGCCACAGAACAAGGAGATTTAGTACTCGGAGACGTTGTAAATTCACTTTCTGCGGATTTTGAACTTCCCAAAACCCCCTATTTTATTGCTGATATTAACAATGCAAACGGTGCAGATTGTGAATTGGTAAGGAAAATTACGAATAAAAAATTAGAAACAGGCTCTATGCTTGGCTATAGCGCGTACAACACCAGTGCAAACACAATCGGAAGCTCTCTTTGCATCGCCCTGAATTCCGCTCTGGCGCTGAAAAAAGGTACTTTTAACAAAGCCGCTTTTAAAAAACTTATGGCGGTAAGATTTTTGGACGATTGGGCCTATCAGGCAAACGTTAGAAAAGCAGTGAGGGCAGGAGCTCCGGATTTTGAAGAAGCCTTAGATGAACATATATCTGATTTTCAACGTTTTGAAGAAAAAATTTCGGAATTTTTGGACTTCAAATTTGAGTGTAAATACTCACTTCCCTGGAAAAGAAGTTTTGAAATTGAAATCGATGTTTTTGAAAAATAATTTCGGTCCGGTTTTTTAGATTTTTCAAACAAAATTTTTATTGATTTTTCAAAAAAAATGCTGTAAAATTGGGCTGTAGCTTAGTTTAAAAGCTTTATTCAAGAGGTGAACGGCGGTTTTAAAATGGACATTAATTTTGAAAAATGGCAAGGACTTGGGAACGATTTTATAATTCTTGAAAACGCTGATGCCACAAGCGAATTGGCGAAAATTATGTGCGACAGAAATTTTGGTGTCGGGGCGGATGGAATTTTTTCAGCCGTTAAATTTGACCGTTCACCGAGCGCTGAAAACGCAGATATAGCTTGGAAATTTTACAATTCAGATGGCTCAATTGCCCAAATGTGCGGAAATGGCATGCGCTGTTTTGCAAAATATGTCTACGACAAAGGGTTTATAAAAAAACATAAATTTTCCGTGCAAACCCTTGCAGGAGTAATCATTCCGGAAATCCTTGAAACCGGAAAAGTGAAAGTTGATATGGGAAAACCCGTCTTTGAGGCAGGCAGAATCCCGGTTTCGGTTGATGACCCGTTCGATTTTGAAGTGGAGGGTTTTAGAGCTTCCGCTGTAAGTATGGGAAACCCGCACTGTGTCATCTTTACAGACCAAGACACAAAAGAGCTTGCGGCAAAAATCGGCCCTGCTATTGAAGTTTCGCCACTTTTCCCCGAAAAAACAAATGTGGAATTTGTTGAAATTAAATCGAGAAAAAAAATAAAAATCGACGTTTGGGAAAGAGGCTGCGGCATTACTCTTGCTTGCGGTACGGGGGCATGCGCAAGTGTTGCTCTCGGGGTTAAAAAAGGCCTTTTGGATGAAGAAGTGAACGTAATTCTTCCGGGCGGAGAGCTCCAAATTCAATATACGGAAGGCTCTCACGTTTATATGACAGGCGAAGCCCACAGAGTATTTTCAGGCGTTTGGCCCAAATAGAGCTAATTTCAGGCACATTACTCCCGGTTTTTGGGCGTCCTGAGCTGTTTTTCGACACGCTAAACCTGTATAAAATTTTAAAAAATTAACTAAAGTTAAGCAATTTTTTCATAAATTTTCAAGTTTTTCTTGTATATGAAAATTGTTTATGCTACGATTTTTTCCA
>CANSKM010000059.1 GCA_947647475.1 uncultured bacterium | reverse complement strand
TTTCAGGAGTGATTTCATTAATTCTTTTCAGTTTTTCTTCAATAATCTGTTCAAACTGTTTGTGGCCGGATAAAAGCTGGCTGTATTCATATTTTGCAGCCTGAAGGGAATTTAGCGCGTTTGAATAATCTGCCCTTATTTTTTCAAATTTTTCTTCAAGCGCAACCCTTTTGTTTTCACGCGCTTTGTATGTGTCTTCAAGTTCATTTAGCCTTGCTTTATAATTTTCAAGCTCTCTGTCTTCTGCTTTTCCAAATGCAGGTGCATTTTTCCTTTTGGCACCCCCTGTAATTGCCCCTGATTTTTCAAAAATTTCCCCATCAAGCGTTACAATTCTGTATTTTCCCATAAGCTTCTTTGCTGCCTGCATATTTTCAACAACAAGCGTTTCACCGAGGGCAAAATAGAAAGCTTTTATATATTGGTCTTCAAAATCAATCAAATTAATTGCAAAATCAATAACCCCGTCAAGCTTTGGCAAGGGCAGATTATTCGGCACTGGTTTTAATTTATTCAAAGGAAGGCAGGTTGCGCGATCCTTTCCTTGAGATTTCAATATTTCAAGGGCTCTGCTTGCAACGTTTTCGTCTTCAACGACAATAAATCTGCTTCTTCCGCCAAGGGCTTCGTTTATAGCGTATGTATATTCAGAATCCACATCTGCAAGCTGGCTTAAAGGCGCGTGCACCCCTTGGATTTTGCTTTGCATAATGGTTTCAACGCCAGCGCCAAGGCCAAAAGTTTTAAATGCGCGTTTGTTTGCTTCAAGCTCTGCAATTTTTTTGTTTGCAAGCTGAATTGAGCGCATATCATCCTGAATTTGCGCTTTTGTTTTGTCGATATCGTCAAACACAACCTTTTGAAGGGTTTTAAGGTCATCAAGCTCTTTTGTTAAGGTTTCAACCTGCAAAGAAAGCTTGTCCTTATCGTCATCAAAGTTTTTAACTCTGTTTTCAAGCTCTTCCACGGCCTTATTTGTGTTATTAAGCTCTGTATTCAGGTTTTCAAGCTTTGATTCATTCGGCAATTTTTCTTTAATAAGATTGTTTTCCGTATCTTTTAGGGTATCAAGCTCTTTTCTTAAAGCGTTTCTTTTTTGAATATAAGTGTCTGCTGTTTGGTTTAGGCCTGTTACTTCGGATAAAATGTTTGTAAGCTCAAGCTTCTTTTCTTCAAGTGTTTTTTCAAGCTCAAGCTTGCTTTGTTCTTTTTCTTGAATTACAACTTTTGCTTTTTCAATATTGGTGTTAAAGCCTTCAATAGCGTTTTTTGCAGCGTAAACGGTTTTGTTGTTTGAATTTATAACCTTTTCTGTGTGGAAAATCGAATCTTTTTTTCTTTGAATTTCGCTCTTTTTTTCTTCAACAAGTTTTTTTACTTCAAGCTGTTTATCTTCCCCTTGCGCCTTTACCTTTGCGCAGATTTCATCATATTCTTCTTTTTTCTTATTTATTTCTTCCTGTTTTGCTTCAACTTCAAGTTCCTGTTTTTTCTTGTCCTTTGTGGCTTTTAGGATATTTTCATGCATTAATTCCAAAGTTTTTTTGAAGTTAAAATATTTAACCGCAGTAATCTGCCCTTCAAGCTCATCTTTTTGGTTTTTAATTTCCTGATATTTAAGCGCAACTTCTCTTTCTTCCTTCAGCTTTTCAAGCATTGAATTTATTTCATTCATCACAAGCAAAGAATCTTGCACTCTTCCTTCGACCGCTTCAAGCTCATTTGTTGCAGCTTCAATTTTTCTGTCAAAATCTGCCGTGCCTGCGACTTCGTCAATGAATTTTCTTTTCTCTAAAGATGAGCAATTTACAAGGCTTACAACGTCTCCTTGCATAATAACGTTGTAGCTGTTTGGGGTGATTGAATATTTTTCAAGCTCCGAGTGCATTTGGGTTAATGTTACGGTTTTGTCGTTTAAATAATATGTGCTCGTATAGCCTGATGGGGTCTTTTTAACCCTCCTTGCAAAGGAAATTTCAGAGCCTAAGTCATCATCAAGGTCGAAGACAACTTTTACCATTGCTTCGTTTCTGTTATTGTGAGTGGAAATTAAGTCTGCAACGCCCTTTTCAGACCTCAAAGCTCTTGCAGAAGAAAGCCCTAAGGCAAAAAGGATACTATCAATAATATTGCTTTTGCCGGAGCCGTTCATTCCTGCAATTGCAGTAAAACCAGGCAAAAAAGGAATTTCCACCTTGTTTGCAAAAGATTTAAAGTTGTCGATTTCCAATCTTTTTATATACATTAAAATATCCGGATAACAAGCCTAGTTACCTTTATTACACAACAAAACCCGCCCGTGTGTCAAATTTGTAACAGAGGGTTTAACAAAAAAACAGGCTTTTTAAATTTACAATTTTTGTGCGCGGTTAATGGGCCAGAAGACAAAAAGGGCGCGGCCTATCACGCGGTTTTGCGGCAAAAAGCCCCAGAAGCGGCTGTCTTGGCTATTGCCTCTGTTATCACCCATCATAAAATAATTTCCGTCAGGAACCACAAAAGGCCCGCAGTACATATCATCTCGGCAGGGCATCCAGTCTGTTTTAGATAAAATATACGGTTCATTTAGCTTTTCATCGTTAATGTAAACGTAATATTCGCCATCTTCAAATTTGATTTCAAACTTTTCGCCGGGCATCCCGATTATTCTTTTAATGAATGCAACGTCTTTGCACATAAGTCCTGTAAGCCTTGAAATTATTGAGAAGAAATCTTTTTTTAAGGGTTCATCCGGCGGATAAAAAACGATAATATCACCTCTTTGAAGGTCGCGCACGGGTTTTGACATTTTTTCAACAAAAAGTCTGTCTTTTTCAATTAAGGTTGGATGCATAGAACCTGATGGAATCCAGCGAAGCTCGCCCACAAAAAACCTGATAACAATAACAGCGATAAGCACAAAAAGAATGGTATCAAGGGTTTCTTTCAAAAATGCAAATATTTTCTTTAAAATTTCTTTGTTTATCTCTTTTGTGCTCATTTCAACCTTTAAATTTCAAAAGTTTCAACCAGTTTTTGAAGCATATCCGTTTTATATTTTAAAGAAAGCGGCTCCAGGCTTTCTTTAGCTTTGTTTAGAATGTTTTTTAAGTATTCTTTCGAAAAACAAAGCGCTTCATTATGCAGTTTTTTATCCTGCATCTTGTTTTTCAAATCTATCATACCATAAGAATAATTTTGTTGCGATATGTAAAGATATGGCAGGGTTAATATTCCGTTTTCAATGTCAGAGCTTGATTTATCGCTGTTGCTGTTTTGAAAGTTTTCAATATCATCATATATTTGAAAGGCAAGAGAAAAATTCAAAACGTAATTTAAAATTGCATTTTGTACTTCATCCGGAATTTGTCCTTCACTGTTCATAATATATAAAAGAGATTTTGCCCCCGCAACAAAAAGAGATGAAGTTTTGTTTTTAGATTTTTCAATATATTCTTCAATCGTTACAACTTTATTTTTATTAAAAAACTGGTCAATTTCGCCTTTGCAAATATTCAATGTGTTTTCTGAAAAATATTCAAAAAGCTTTGGCCTGTTTAGCTCGGACAAAGTTTTTAAACACAAAGAAAGAAGATAATCTCCTGAAATTACCGCGATTTTTGGACCATATTTAACATTCAGCGTGGGCAAAAGCCTTCTTAAACCCGCGTCATCTATAATATCATCGTGGATTAAGGTTGCGCTGTGCAAAAGTTCAAGCGCCGCTGCAAGCTTTATAATGTCTTTGTTTGTTTGAACATTGTTTTTTTGAGTGTTTTGTAAAGCATTATCTTTTGGCTTTTTCAGGGCATCTTTAATTAAAAACAACACCAAGGGCCGAAGCCTTTTTGACTTTGCAAAAAGAAAATCGGAAATATCTAAAAAAAGTTCCCTGCTGCCTGTTTTATCAGCGCAAGTATCTGTGCTGTCAAACCTGTTTTCAGAAGACAAAAGAGATTTTATTTCACAATCAAGAAGCCCCAAGTCCTCTTTAACGTAATCTAAAATCTCTTTATATTTGTCTTTATTGTACATAGTTTAATTTTGCTGATATTCCCTGCTTTTTGCTATACAACGAATTTGCCGTTTTCATAAACAAGCTTATCATCAGCATAAATTTTTGAATTTTCCTTCATATTTTTAATAATGTCCCAATGAAGGCCGGATTCGTTCTTTCCGCCGGTTTCAGGATAGCTTGCACCAAGTGCCATATGAATTGAGCCGCCGATTTTTTCATCAAAAAGAATGTTTCCTGTAACATCTTTTACTCTGTCGTTTGTGCCGATTGCAATTTCGCCCACAAACCTGCTGCCTTCGTCCATATCAAGCATTGAAAGCAAGAATTCTTCGCCTTTTTCCGCTTTGGCATCGACAACTTTTCCGTTTTCTAATTTTAGCCAGATTTTATGAGATTCGTTTCCTCTATAAATTGCAGGGAAATCAAAGTAAATTTCGCCTGTGGCAGAATCTTCAACGGGAGATGTGAAAATTTCACCGTCAGGGAAATTGTTAAGCCCTGCGCAGCTTATCCATTTTCTTCCTTCAACAGAGAATGTTATATCTGTTTTTTCGCCAATTATATGAAGCTTTTTGGTGCCGTTTAAGATATCAACAATTCTATCCTGTTCTTTTCCGATTGATTTCCATTTTGCAATCGGGTTATCAAGGTCTAAATAGCAAGAGTTTTCAATGAATGATGTGTATTCATCCAAAGACATCTTTGCTTCCTGTGCAAGCGCATTTGTCGGGAAATCTGCAATTACCCAGGCTAATTCGCCTTTTGCAGCACGGTTCAACATCAAAGTTGAAAGCTCTCTTGTTGCAGAGGACCTTTTTGCCATTTTTTGAGAATTTGCCCTTGCCATATTTTTAACATTTATTGGCGCCCCGATTGAAATTAATTTATCGACCTTTTCATATTCAAGCTTTGTAATCGGGTCTACAAATGTTAATTGGTCGTCATTTGCATATTTTATAAACGTTTCGCTCAAGCCTTCAACGGAGCATCTTACAATCGGGTTTCCGCCGTGCTCTAAAACTTGTTTATAAACTTCTTTAACAAGAGGCCCGCAAAGGTGGCTTTCTGCCCTTATTAAAACTAAATCTCCCTTTTGAACATTTGTTGAATATTCAACAAGGATTTTTGCATATTTTTCCAAAGTTTTCTTATCCATTTTATACCTCCTCTTCAAGGTTCATAAAGGCATCCTTGTTTGATTTTATGCAAACCCCTCTTTTTGAAGTTTTGATAAAATCAACAAGTTTATTAACGTATTCGTTTTTCTCAACGCTTTTTTCAATTTCATCAAGTGCCATTGTCGTATTATACTCAGGATTTTTCAAAATTCTTATAGCCTTATGGATAGCATCGCGTGAAGCTTTATCTACCCCTCTTCGCCTTAGACCGATAGCATTGATATCGCGCACAATCGGGGGAATTCCTTCTGATTTTGAATAAGGAAGAATATCCTGGCGGGTGGCCGATGCACCTGAAATAATTGCCATTTCGCCAATTCTAACGTTTTGATGATAAACGCTCAAACCGCCAAGCCATGCACCAAAACCAACGTGTGTATGGCCGCCTATTGTTGCGGCATTTGCCATAATTACTTCATCTTCAAGGACGCAGTTGTGTGCAACGTGCGCGTATGCCATAATGAGGCACTTATTGCCGATTTTTGTAACCCCGCCTTCGCCTGAAGCCCTGTTTATTGTTGCAAATTCTCTAATCCAGCAGTTTTTGCCGATAACAACTTTTGTGGGTTCTCCTTTATATCCAAGGTCTTGGGGTTCTCCGCCGATTGATGCGAAAGGAGAAATTTTTGTCCCTTCGCCAATTTCAGCATATTCTACGCTTGCATTTGCGCCGATTTTAACCCCTGCTTCAATTATAACCCCTTCGCCGATTACAACATTCGGGCCGATTTCAACATCCGGTGCAATTTTGGCACTTTGGGCAATTATTGCCGTCTTATGTATTTTTTCTGACATTTTTTCACACTTTCTTTATTTTTTAAGGCGGCCTTTGGTTTTTAAGTGCCGCCTTAACTAATTTTAAATTTATTTCAGGGCAATTGTAATCTCTGCTTCAACACAGAGCTTGCCGTCTACAAAGCCTTTTGCTTCGCATTTTGCAACAGGACCTTTAATTTTGGTCATTCTTGTTTCCATATCAAACCTGTCGCCCGGGCGGACAATGTTTTTAAACCTTGCTTTGTCTATTCCTGCAAAAAGCGCCAATTTGCCTTTGTATGCATCCAGCTTTAATAAAATCGGAGCTGCGTTTTGCGCCATTGCTTCAATTTGTAAAACCCCGGGCATAATCGGGTTTCCCGGAAAATGACCGTTAAAGAACATTTCGTTTGCAGTTAAATTTTTATACCCTTTTGAATATTCCCCGGGTACGCATTCTGTTATTCTATCCACCAATAAAAACGGATATCTGTGCGGAAGCATTTCCATAATCTCTATAATATCCATAGAAATCGGTTGAATTAATGTTTCTGACATTTTTCTCTCCTCTTAATTTAACGGAAAAACTTGGTTTAAAAGGCCGGCTTAAAGTGTTTTTTCAAGCATTTTCGAATAATGAATATGAAGGGCATGCCCTGCTTCTTTTACAAGGATATTTGCATTCATTTTTAGGGGGTTTACTCCCGTTAAATATAAATCCCCGATAATATCTAAAATTTTATGTTTATTGGGTTCAAATTCGCTTCTTAACTCTGTTGTAAACCCGTCTTCCGTCATTCCTACCGTGTTATCAATCGTAACACCTTTAGAAAGACCCATTTTTTGGAAAGTTTCAAGATCTTTTAAATATCCAAAGGTTCTTGCCTCAACTATTTCATTCAGATTTTCCCCTTGTTTCATTTGAACCCACCTGTTTTTTAATTCAGGGTGGTTAAAATTCACAGCATAAGTGATTTTTGTCTCTTCCTCGCTTGGAAGAATTGCAATCACACTTCTATCTTTTTGAAATAGCACAGGGGCTTGAAGCGCAGGTGTCGGGTCTTCTTCTCCAACAAAGCCAACCTTATTGAATTCTTCAACCCAAACTTTTGAAGAGCCGTCTAAAATCGGGGTTTCAACCATATCAACAGGCAGGTTCGGAAATTCCATTTCAACCCCGTCAAGTCCGACAATTGCGCATGCTGCCATAAAGTGTTCAATTAAAGCCACTTTAAAATCCGCACCGTCATTAACATTTGCAACAACGACACAATGGTCTGCAGAAACCACGTTGCTTGGGTTTGCAAGGATTTTTTTGTCTCCTTTGGTGAAATAAATTCCTTTTGAATTTGAAGGTTTAACCGTAACTTCAAATTCTACGCCGGACATCAGCCCGACCCCTTTTATTTTAAAACTAGATTTTAGCGTCTTCATTTAAAAACTTCTCATAATCTTCTAATAAATGTTGGTATTTTTTATATTTTTGAACCATAACCTCTGCTTCTGCGAGGTATTTCATACGTTTAATAAAGTCTTTTCTTGGAACCGCAGGAGCACCCATTATAACGCTTCTTGCAGGGTATGATTTTGTAACGCCTGCTTGAGCCAATACGATTGAGTCATCGCCAATATCCGTATGGTCTTTAAGGCCTGCTTGGCCTGCAATTACAACTCTGTCGCCGATTGTACAGCTTCCTGCAATACCTACCTGGGATACTATCATGCAAGCTTTTCCGACTTTACAGTTGTGGCCAATCATAACAAGGTTATCGATTTTTGTCTGTGCACCGATTGTCGTGTTTTCAATGGTGCCTCTGTCTATTGTTGTGTTTGCGCCGATTTCAACATCGTCTTCAATTACAACGGAGCCTAATGATGGAATTTTAAATACTTTTTGATCTTCCTTGCCGCCTTTAATTTCGCCATCTTTTCTTGCAGATTCAATATTATCCGGCTTCTCTGTTACAAAGCTGAAGCCGTCTGCGCCAAGGCTTGCGCCGTGGTGAATTATACAGCTGTTTCCGACTTTGACAAAATCTCCGATATTTACTCCGGGGTGGAATAAGCAGTTTTTACCGATTTTTGCAAATTTTCCAACGTAAACATTTGCTAAAAGTTTTGTATTATCGCCAATTTCAGCCCCGCGTGAAACAACAACGTTCGGGCCGATTGAAACATCTTTTCCAAGCTTTGCATCCGGGTGAACAACGGCGCTCGGGTGAATTCCGACTGTTGAATCCGGTGCTTCATAAAAAAGGTTTAAAAGCTTCATCATTGCAAGCCTTGGGCGCTCAACTTCAATTGTTGAGATGTTTTCAAGATTTACACCCAAAGGAACAAGCGCGCATTTTGCCTTGGTTTTAGCCAGGTTTTCAATCTCTTCTTCGCCAAGGGCAAGAGCAAGAGTGTATTCATCCGCTAAAAGTGGCGGTAAAACCTTGTTTATTTTTTCATCGGTCACTTTTGTTAAAATGCCGCCTACGAATTGCGAAATTTCTTCTTGTGAAAATGTTTTGGAAGCCACGCTCATTATCTCCTCTTGTCTAATAAAGCCGTATGTTTATTTTAGTAC
>CANSKM010000058.1 GCA_947647475.1 uncultured bacterium | reverse complement strand
CGCAAATAAATGCGGCTGCAACGGAAGATAGGATAAAAGCTTTTAATAAAATGTGTTTTTTATACTTTTCTTTTGCAACTTTTGGAAAAGCTTGGCTGTTTTCATCAATGTTTCCTGTTAAATCTCCCCCGCAGAGCGGACAGCATTTGTTTAATCCTGTTATTTTCACTTTACATTTTTCACAATATTGCATCTTTATTCTCCCGCTCCGCTTGTTGTACTTTCTGCTTCAATTCCAATTTTACTTAAATGTCTGAAAAAATTGCACTCTATATTGTGGTTTTTAAATGGTGTAGCAAAGCTTAAAACATAGTTATCCCTAAAAGAACAGGCACAGGCTTGTAAGATATTCGGGGATGTAAAAGCATCAAAAAGGCGGATATATTTTTCCATCTCTTTTGGCATTGAAACTTTTCCGATGTTTGAAAAAGAAGCGGTAGAAGACCTTTCTTCAAAAAGCGTTGCAATTTTTAAAATTGTATCTTTTATTATAAGAGGAAGCATCCGGATGGGAACACTGTGCTCAAGTGCGCTCAGAGTGTTCATTTTTTGCCTGATTTTTTCTTCCAAAAGCTCTTTTTGAAAACTTTCCCTAATGTGTATGATGATTTTATCGAGGTCATTTTCCTGCTTGCTGAAATTGTAGCTCGTGCTTATTGTTGTGAAGAAATTTCTTGCTGAGTCAGACGGGAAATAGCTTCGAAGGTTAACAGGGATAGTTATTACGATTGGTTTTTTCTGGTCTCTTTCGCTCATTTCTTTTTGTATTGATTGAATAAAAATTGCCGTCATAAGCTCTGTCAGGGTCACTTTCATTCCCCTTGAACATTCAAGAAGCTTGCTTAAAGACATTCTGCCTTCAATTATTGCTATGTTATTATCAAAGAGGCGCTCTCCTTTTATGTGGTATGCCTTGAGTTTGCTTTCGTTGCTTGAATTTTCGGGTTTTTTGTAATATTTTCTAAAGCTGTCATCTTCTTTTTGAAAAAGGGTCGAATTATCATTAAGGCTTGGAATTGCATCCTTAAAATCATCCTTATATTTTTCAACAATGTAATAATAAACAAGCATACATAGAAACTCTAAAGCCCCGGTGCCATCTGTTAGAACATGATACATTTCAACGCTTATTCGTTTTTTAAAATAGAGCACGCGAAAGAGCAAATTTTTTCTGTTGTTATCATATATGGGCCTGCATGGAGCCTTTTTTTCAAGCTCAACAACAGGTTTTATATCGCACTCTTCAAGGTAATACCAAAAAATTCCTCTCTTCATAACAGATTGATAGAATGGAAATTTTTCCATTGTTTTATCAAGCGCAGACTGTAAAATTTCGGGGTCAATTAATTCTTCAAGTTCACATGCGAGGCGAAAAACCTTTGAATCAACGGCGCTGCTGCTTGAAGGAAAGATTTTTGCCGCATTATCAAGGCGCTTCCATTTTGGTAAAACCGTGTTAGTCATTTGTTTTTCTACTCCTCTATAAAGCTTTTAATAATGCCATACGTTTCTTTTACGGGTTTAAACTGCACAGGAAGTGAAAAATACCCATGGATTACATCCGGTATTCTTACAATTTTTGCGCACCCTCCCGCTTCGTTTATTTTCCGTCCATATTCCTCCCCTTCGTCTCGAAGCGGGCAAAATTCTGCCGTAATAATAAGGGTTTTTGGCAGGTTTGAAAAACTTTTTGCTAAAAGCGGGGCAAGATACGGGTTTTCAATATCCTCTTTTTTGGATATGTAAAGTTCCATATATCCTTCAATGTTTTTAGAGGTTAAAAGATACCCTGTTCCGTTTTCTTTGACGGATTTATACGGTGATGTTTCAGAATGATTGTTTGAAGTCAGGGGGTAAATTAAAATCTGTTTTTTTGGGAAAAAATCTTTTTTATCCCTTGCAAGCATTGATACTGCAGATGCGAGGTTTCCTCCCGCGCTGTCTCCGATTAAAATTATATTATCGGCTTCTGTTTCAAATAATTTGCTGTTATGAAAGATTTCTTTTGCTGCTGCATAGCAGTCTTCAAGGCCGCAAGGGAATTTATATTCAGGCGCAAGGCGGTAATCAACGGAAGCCACGGTGCAGCCTGTAATTCTTGCCATATCGGAGCAGACGCCGTTGTAGCTGTCAATATTTCCTGTAACCCAGCCCCCGCCGTGAAAAAACAGTAAAACTTTATTGTTTTTATTTTCTATCGGGGTAAAAATTCTAACCGGAACTTTATGGTTTTTTGATGAAATTTCCTGTTCTAAAATGCGGTATAGCCCTGTTTTTTTAAAACGCCAGGCCTTTATTTTATCAAGCTCTCTTGCAAGAGGGTAGGTTTTTTTAATGTCAATCTCCGGGTGAGACAATGCCGCAAGTGCTGCGCGCATTATTTTATTAATTGTCAAAAATTTGCCTTTCTTTTGGCATAATGAATATTTATTATCTTAACAGACCGTAACATAAATAGCAAACCGCTTTAATACTTAGCTCTGAAATGTTTATTTTAATATGTACTTAAATTATGAAGAAATTAAGTTTTTCTGGCTTTTAATAAGTTTTTATTATAAAATTTAAGAAAAGTAAGAAGTGAAACAGAAAATTAAGAAAGAAAAGAAAAAATGGAAAACAAACCGGAAGCAAAAAAAATGCAAATTACAGTCGGCGGGAAGACTGTAGAAATTGAAACAGGGAAGTATGCGCAAAGTGCAACATCATCAGTTACAGTAAGATGTGAAGACACAATGCTTTTTATCCACTCAACGGTTAGCAAAGAACCGAGAGTCGGTATTGATTTCTTCCCGTTATTAATCGATTATGAAGAAAGAATGTCTTCAATCGGAAGAATCCCCGGCGGTTTCACAAGAACCGAAGGAAAATCTTCCGAAAAGGCAATATTGGTTTCACGTTTAATTGACCGTCCTATTCGTCCTCTTTGGCCAAAAGGCTACAGAAACGACGTTCAGGTTGTTGTTCAATTATTCAGCTATGACCAGAAAAACCAGCCCGATACGCTTTCAATCTTAGGTGCATCAACTGCCTTAATGCTTTCAGGGGCTCCTTTTGAAGGACCTGTTGGTGCTGTAAGAGTTGGAAGAATTGATGGGCAAATGATTGCAAACCCGACCCACCAGGAAGCTGAAAAATCTGATATGGATATCGTGGTTGCAGGAACAATGGATTCTGTCATTATGGTTGAAGCAGGCTGTAAATTTGTAACGGAAGATGATATTATGGCTGCCGTTGAATTTGCACAGGTTGAAATCAAAAAACAATGCGAAGCTCAGATTGAATTTGCAAAACAATGCGGCGTTGAGCGCGAAAACTTTGTAAATCCTTATGATACATCAGAGCTTGCAGCAATTATTAAAGACAATTGCTATGATATGATATCAGATGCTTATCACAATTTTGACCGTGAATACAGAAAAAATAAGCTTGATGAAGCAAAACAAATCGTTAAAGACAAAGTGACTGCTCTTGATGATTCTCACCCGATTAAGGCTATGATGGAAGAAACAGGAATAGACTTTGTTGCAGAAGAATTCAAAGCTCTTGAAAAGAAAATTATGAGAGCAATGATTGTAAACGAAGGCGTTCGTGCAGACGGCAGAAAAACTTTTGAAGTTCGTCCTATCTGGTGCGAAGTTGGTGTTATTCCGCGCGCTCACGGTTCAGCCGTATTTACAAGAGGCCAAACTCAAATCCTTTCTTGTGCAACTCTTGCAGGGCCTGCAATGGCACAGGAATTGGACGGTGTTGACCCTCTAACAAGAAAACATTATATGCACAAATACATATTCCCGGGATTCTCTGTCGGTGAAGTAAAACCCTTAAGAGGCCCCGGAAGACGTGAAATCGGCCATGGTAACCTGGCTGAACGCGCTAATGTTCCTGCGTTACCTGATGAGAAGGATTTCCCTTACACAATAAGAGTAACGTCCGATGTTCTTGAATCAAACGGTTCAACTTCAATGGGTTCAACCTGCGCAAGCTCTATGGCCTTGATGAATGCCGGTGTTCCTGTTAAATGTATGATTGGCGGCGTTGCAATGGGCCTTATTAAAGAAGGAGACACAGACGTTGTCTTAACCGATATTCAAGGGATTGAAGACTTCCTTGGCGATATGGACTTTAAAGTTACAGGTAATGACACAGGAATTACTGCTCTTCAAATGGATATGAAGATTAAGGGCATTTCAAACGAAACTCTTCGCCGTGCTTTATATCAGGCAAAAGACGGCAGACTTTATATTATGGGTAAAATGAGAGAGGCAATTTCTGCTCCTGCAGGAGACCTTTCACCGTTTGCACCGAGATTGTACTCTATGACAATTCCGACAGAAGACATAGGAACCGTAATCGGACCTGGCGGCAAGATGATTAGAAGCATTATTGATGCTTCAGGCGCTGAAATCGATATTAAAGACGACGGTACCGTTACAATCACATCAAACGACAAAGAAGGTGCAGATATTGCAATCAAGATGATTAAAGACTTAACCTTCAAGCCTGAACCCGGATGTGTTTACAAAGGTAAAGTTGTTAGAATTATCCCAATTGGTGCCTTTGTGGAATTAGCCCCCGGAAAAGACGGTATGGTTCATATTTCACAAGTTTGCAACGAAAGAATCGATACCGTTGAATCACGCTTAAACATAGGCGACAATGTTATCGTTAAAGTTGTGAAAATTGATGATAAAGGAAGAGTTAACCTTACAATTAAGGGAGTATCCGAAGATGAAAAAGCACAATTTAATTAAAAATCTGTTTTTAACAACGCTTTTAGCGGGCTCTATGATGATTTTCACGGGCTGCACGTCTTTAAGCTATGTTGGAGATGATTTTGATTCTAAAAACAGTGCAACTGTTCAAACGAACGAATTGTTCACTTTTTCAACTTATAATAAAACATCAAACGAAGAAAATATAGCAATGAAGGTAGGGGTTTCAAAAACGCCCCTGCCGGATGCGCTTGTAGTTTACGTGGGTGTTCAAAATAATACTGCGGCAGACTATATTTTCTACCTTAAAGATATGGAAATAAAAGTGGGGAATGAAAAATTAACTCCGATTGCCCCTTCTTCATATCTTGAAGCGTATCAAAGCTATGAAACGGGGACCTATGCGGGTCTTTCAAACATAGCGCCGACCCTTGGTGCTTTTGCCGATATCCAAAACAGCTATCATAACGTGAACAATACGGTGAATACTGCTGCCTCAAAAAGCAACAGCCACAATGCCGTAACAAGCCAGATAGGTTCAATTGTAAGCGGAATTTCAGAGCATACAATAACCTCTGCAAGCGTTATTAAAAGCGGGGAAACAGACTTTTTCTACGTGTTCTTAAAAGATCCGGCACAGCTCCCGATTGAAATTTCATACAAAGATTTAACATATTCTTTCGGCGAAGCTGAAAAGAAAAGCGCAGAAAAGAAATAATTCAAAGACATAAACCAAAGAAATAAATATAATTAAAAGGTGTAAAAAAGAGTAGATGTTTAAAGGCCCGGTTGATGTAAAGCCTGAAAATGCAAATTGCAAGCTAAAAAAGGCGCAGCACATTGTGGAATTTACTCTGATTGCACCTTTTATTATCTTTTTCCTCGGGATTGTGCTTGAAATTGCGCTGATTGTACACACAAACTACAGGTTTAACGCTTCTTTGTATGAGGCCGTAAGTTTTATGGCTCTGAATAATAAGATAAACGTTGAAAAAAAAGAGACTGTAGAAAATATTAAAGAATACGCAAAAATCCTTTTAAAACACCGCTTTGCACCTTATAAAAATTCTCTTGAAACAGAGCTTGTGCAGGCGGGGGATATCGATTTTATAATCGGAAAATACAGATATACATCAACCTTTACACTTTTTAACTATATGACAGGATTTGAGCCTGATTCATACAATTTTTTAACCATAATCCCTGTAAACAGTGCGATTTTAAGGAAAAATTCTTTTGACCTTTCGGATGAAACCATAGAAAAGCTTACTGATATTTATTATAACGGCTATAAAACGGATATGGAAGGGGCTGAAGAACCTGAAGAAGGCGAAAAAGAGGGCGAAACAGGCGAAGAAGAGGACAGTGACACCAAAGAAGAGGGGCCGGATATTGATGTTATTGAACCTGAAATAGATAAAACAGGGGCAGAAAGCGCGGAAGTTAAAAATAAACTCGACATTCAAATGCCGGAGGTGAGCCTGCAGTGAAGAAACAAACGAATTTAAAATATATACAAAAGAGCCTTAACGGTGCGCTTAAACAGAGCGCTTCAAAAAAGCTTAAAGGGAATATGGTTGTAACCATTATTATCTTTTTACTTTCGTTTCTTGTTTTTTCAATCTGTGCGATTGATGCAGGGCATGTGGTTGTTTCTCGGTATAAGGTTCAAAAGGTCACAGAAACCATTGCCCTTTATATGGCTTCATATCTGAATTCAAAGCCTGCAGGGGAGCGCACAAAAGATGCGCTCGAACCTTTAAAAGAAAGGTTTGAAGACCTGTATTCAGCTTCTTTAAGCGGGTTTTACAATTTTAAAATAACGGATATCGAGCTTAAAAACGAAACAACGGAGCCCAAACTTAAAATCAGCACGGAAGCAAACATTCCGACCCTTTTTTTGAAATATGCAGGAATTGGGGTTATAAGAATTCTTCAGGTTTCGTATGCTAAGGCTGAAAGCTCTGATATGACAATGATTGACTCTGATGTAAATTCATACACTTTTGAGGCAAATGACATTATAACGGATAAAAACGGGGATGATATCAGCGTTAAATATGAGGGAGATTATTTCATTTTTGCAGGTCTAAAGGGGCATGATGATGAAATTCTTTGGAGCGATTTAAGCTATGCAACAGATAATGTGAAAAAAACATTTGATATAACACTTGGAGGGGACGCATCGTTTAACCTTGTGTGTGTTGAAAAAGGTTCGGGGGAGGCTCCTTATGATTTTTCAAGGACGGATGAGAAAACTATCGGGCTTGTAAAATATATAAAAATTTATAAAGCAGACTGCACAAAGGAAATCACCCCGCCTGATGCTTTGGGCGAAGGCGAAGAGGGCGCGGAAGGCGGCAGTGTTGAAGGCGAAGAGGACGGCGGGGCTGTTGAGCCTCCAATAGAAGGCAGTATAGAAGGTGAAACCGCAAAAGCTGAAACAGGTGTTGGCGCGGGCTCTGCGGAAACGGGAGGGGCAGGCGATGGCACGGAAGGAACAGGCGGAAGTGTATCAGCACCTGAAGTTAAGGTTTTAAATTCTGTACGCTTAATTAGAAAGAGCCAATTTTAGCCTTTAGTTTCCAAAAAAGAGAACCTTTGGCGTGCTTTCAAACTTCTTTTGAGGTAAAATATTTACAGACTTTTATAGGGATTTTTTAAGGGGATGCGATGAGTGAAACAAAACAAAAGACACTGTTATTAATTGACGGGCATGCCCTTGCATTCAGAATGTTTTTTGCGCTTGAGCGCACAAATATGCAGACAACGGAACACACCCCGACTTGGGCGGTTTACGGGTTTTTTAAGGCAATTTTTGACCTTTTAAAGCAAAATAACGGGCTGAATAATATTAAGCCGGATTCAATCGCGGTTGCGTTTGATGTTTCAAGAAAAACTTTTCGTCTTGAAAAATATGAAGGCTATAAAGCAAACAGGGAAACTATGCCGGATAGCCTGCGCCCGCAGTTTGGGCTTATTATGGAGGGGCTTAGCGCTCTAAATATCCCGATTTATACAAAAGAAGGCTTTGAGGGTGATGATATCATAGGAACAATTGCAAAAAAAGCAACCGAATTGAACCACAAAACATACATTCTAACGGGCGATAAGGACAGTTTGCAATTAATTGACAGGGAAGGAAGTGTGAGCGTTCTTATTCCAAGCAAGGGCGAGCTTGTAACCTATGATTGGGATAAGGTTTTTGAAAAACTCGGGGTATATCCAAACCAAGTTATAGACTACAAGGCGCTTTGCGGGGATACATCCGATAACATTCCGGGCGTTAAAGGAATTGGCCCAAAAACCGCTTGTAGCCTTTTGGAAGAATATAAAACGCTTGAAGGGGTGTATGAACATATTGAAGAAATTTCAAAAAAATCCGTTAAGGAAAAATTAACCGAAAACAAAGAAACAGCCTATCTTTCACAATTTTTGGCAACAATTAAAAGAGATGTTGAAATTGATTTTGATTTTGAAAACACCTGCCTTGAAATTGAAAAGAAGGGTGATGTTGTTGCGTTTTTTAACAAGGTACAGTTTTTTAGTTTTGTAAAGAATATTGATGTTTTATTAAAACCCTTCTTGTGCAAGGATGAAGACGGGAATGTCATCGTCCCTGCGGTGGAGGCTTCCGGCGTGCCCCATACAGCCGTTTCAAGCGGGGAAGAAAACATTGTTAAATTCAAAGAGGATGAAGGGCCTGTGCAGGGAAATCTTTTTGGGGCAGAGAATACAGGCGCGGTTCAGGGGAGCTTATTTGGCATAGTTGAAAATGCCCCGGCGGCAGAACTAAAGCTTCAAGAAGTTTCTTTCGAAGAATTTATGATGCAAGTTTCTAAA
>CANSKM010000057.1 GCA_947647475.1 uncultured bacterium | reverse complement strand
ACTTTAAGCCTGAATGATGCCAAATCAGGCTCCTGGTTTAATATGGTAAGCCCGAGTTTAGAAGAAATTCAAAAGGTTTCTCTTGTTTTGGATTTAGATGAGAGTTTTCTCAAAAACTCTTTGGATATGGACGAAAGGTCTCGTATCGAATTTGAAGACGGCAATCTTCTTGTAATTACAAATGTGCCTTTTATGGACGAAGAAGGAAACTTTGACACTTTGCCTTTGGGTATAATTTACACGCCCGAGAGCATTATCACGGTTTCATCAATGGAAAACAAGATTATAGGCTCGTTTTCACAAGAAACGTCAATGTATTTTGACACAAGAAACAAAACTAATTTTATGCTGAACATTTTGTTTCGCGCGGCAAAATTTTACTTGAGATATTTGAATATAATAAATAAACATTCTGAGCGCATTGAAGATTCGCTTAAAAAAACAACCAACAACAAGGCGCTTTTCCAGCTTATGGAAGTGCAGAAGTCTCTTGTATATTTTACAACCGCCCTAAAAGACAATCAGATTGTGCTTCAAAAGCTTTTAAGAATGGCAAATTCGGCCAATATGCAGGGCGCTTTGAAATTCAGCGAAGATGATATTGACCTTCTTGAAGATGTAATTATTGAAAACAAACAGGCTGTTGAAATGGTTGAAATGCACAGAACCATTTTGGAGAGCATGATGGACGGGTTTGCATCAATCATAAATAACAACGTAAATGTTATTATGAAATTTTTGGCGGCAATTACGATTATCCTTTCAATCCCCACTATGCTTGGCACTTTCTGGGGAATGAATGTTGTTGTGCCTTTCGGGCACACGCCTTGGGGCTTTTTAATAATTATTACCCTGTCAATCATTGCAGCGTTTGCTGCTGCCGTATTTTTCAACAAAAAAGGAATGTTTTAAACCCTTGCATGCACTGGCTTTACAGCATTTAGAACCTTGCAAGCATTTAAAACTTCATAGCTATAGGTTTTATTACAAATTTTTCCCACAGCAGTTTTTATATTTTAATCCGCTTCCGCAAGGACAGGGTTCGTTTCTGCCTGTTTTATCCGCATGGTAAACAGGACCCGATGCTGAATTTTGCACACCCGCTTGTTCTGTGGGTCCTTCAATATTATCTGAAATTTCAGCTTCATTGTTTGTAGAATTTTTTAAAGCCTTTGAAAGTTCCGTTTCAAGCTCTCTTTGGTTAAAAGGAGAAGCACCCTGCGGCGGCAGCTCAACCGGAGCATCGCTCAGCGCTAAATCTGCAACTTCGTTATTATCCTGACTCATAATCTGAACCCCGAATTTTGTTCTCATTAAATGTCTTACGGTTTCTGATTGAATATCGGACATCATTGAATTAAAGAGATTAAACGCGCCTTTTTTATATTCAATCAACGGGTCCTTTTGCCCATATGCCACAAGGCCGATACTGTCTTTAAGGTCATCAATGTTTGCAAGATGGTCAATCCATTTAGCGTCAATCACCTGTAAAAGTACATCACGTTCCAAAGAGCGGATAACGTTATCATCAGAAAAGGCTTCCTGCTTGGGCTCATTTAGCTGATATTTTTCAATTACGGTGTTAAAGTTATCAATCGTAAGCTTTTCGTGGTTTTTATAAGCTTCTTTTGTCAGGTTTTTCAAATGATTTGACATTTCATTAAACCTGAAACCCTTAATATCATCCAAAGAAAGGGAAGATAATTGCGGGAACACAGAGCGAAGCTCGTTCATCAGCATGTTTAATTCATCCTGAACATACTCTGCAGGCGACATTTCGGGCGAAATATACTGCCTTAAAATTTTATCCACCTCTTTTTCAATCATATAAACAATGTCTGAGTTCAAATTCTTTGAATTCAGCACCTTTTTCCTTTGTACATAGAATTTTTCCCTCTGAATATTTATAACATCGTCATACTCAAGAACAGATTTTCTAATGTCAAAATAGTGAACCTCAACCTTTTTCTGCGCGGATTCAATTTGTCTTGAAATCAGGGGCGAATTTATCACCATATCATCGCTCATAAACTGCGCAATAATGTTTCCGCCAAATTTTCTCATCAAGTCATCCTCTAAAGATAAGAAAAATTTGGTTGAGCCGGGGTCTCCCTGCCTTGCGGCACGGCCTCGAAGCTGGTTATCGATACGGCGGGACTCATGGCGCTCTGTTCCTATAACATGCAAACCCCCAAGTTCGATAACTTTTTTGTGTTCTTCTTCGGTAATCGCCCTTGCGCGAGCAAGCGCCTCTTCTTTTTTGGTTTCGTAATCTTTTGTATTTTCAGGCGTAATTCCCATGGAATCAAGCTCTTCTTTTGCAAGATATTCGGGGTTTCCGCCAAGAAGAATATCCGTGCCTCTTCCTGCCATATTCGTTGCAATCGTCACAGCGCCAATACGGCCAGCCTGAGCGATAATATAAGCTTCTTTTTGGTGATGTTTTGCATTTAAAACGTTATGTTTCACGCCAACCTGAGTTAACAAATTTGAAATCAATTCGGATTTTTCAATACTTATAGTCCCAACAAGCACAGGACGGCCGATTTTGGACATTTCGACAATTTCATTCACAACCTCTTTATATTTTACAGCCTGCTTGTTAAAAATTGCATCGGCCTCGTTTATCCTGATATCAGGCTTGTTGGTTGGAATTGCGGTTACAGGAAGATTGTAAATTTTGCCAAATTCAGCTTCTTCTGTCATTGCAGTACCTGTCATGCCTGATAATTTCGGATAAAGCCTGAAAAGGTTCTGAAATGTTATGCTTGCAAGGGTTTGGGTTTCATCTTGAATAGGCACGTTTTCTTTAGCTTCAATTGCCTGGTGAAGCCCGTCAGACCAGCGCCTTCCCTGCATTAAACGCCCCGTAAATTCATCCACAATCATAACTTCATTATCGCGAACAACATAATCCGTATCTTTTATGAAAAGCTCTTTAGCTTTCAGGGCCTGTAAAAGGTGGTGCGCGTATTGTGTTTGAATGTCAAATAAATCATCAACGCCCAATAATTCCTGAGCCTTATCAATACCGTCTTCCGTAAAGATTATATTCTTATTTTTTTCATCAACTTCATAATGGGTCACTTTTTCAAGCTGTGGCGCCACTTTTGCCATAAGTCTGTAAGTATCTGCAGATTTTTCAAGACGCCCTGAAATAATTAAAGGGGTTCTCGCTTCATCAATTAAGATACTGTCAACTTCATCGATTATGGCGTAATTATAAGGCCTTTGAACCAAGCCTTGTGTGCTTGTTGCCATATTGTCGCGCAAGTAATCAAACCCGAATTCGTTGTTTGTCCCGTATGTGATGTCACAATCATATGCAGCCTTTTTCTTTTGAAAATCAAAGCTGTCTGAGGATAAAATTACCCCAACCGTAAGCCCCAAAAATTCAAAGATTTTACCCATCCAATCACGGTCTCTTTGTGCAAGGTAATCATTTACGGTAATTACATGGACACCCTTTCCTGTGAGTGCATTCAAGTATGCAGGCAAAGTCGCAACCAGGGTTTTACCTTCCCCTGTACGCATTTCGGCGATATGCCCTTCGTGTAAAAATATGCCGCCGATTAATTGGACATCAAAATGGCGCATGTTTAAAACGCGGCGGCCGGCTTCGCGCACGGTTGCAAAAGCTTCAGGAAGAATTTTATCAAGGGCTTCTTTTTCCAAAGCACGGTCTTGTTTAAAATCGGGGGATGTTTCCCTTTTTGCTAAAATTTCTTTAAATTCGGCCGTTTTTGCCTTGAGCTCATCATCCGTAAGTTTTGTGAACTCTTCTTCAAGGTGGTTAATGTGCTCCACCACAGGCATCACCTTAGAGATTTTACGCTCATTTGGATCTTTAAAAACTTTAAGCAATACGTCAACAACGCCCATTTTATAAAATTCTCCCCAATAAAATTTGTTTAATAATGTGATTCATACGGCATGTTATCTGCCTTTCAGAATTCTACCACAAAAACGAAAGTTTAGGGCAAATAAGCTTTGTCAAATTGACTAAAATATTTCAGCAGGTAGAATTAATGTAATTGGGTAAGATTAAAAGAGGAGATTTTTTGTGGAACACATACATCAGTTTGCACAAGATAACGCGATTATGCTTAGTGCAACGATTTTGATTGTTGCATATATTTTTATCGCCTGGGAAAAAATTTCAAAGGTGACAGTGGCGCTTTTGGGTGCCTGTGCAACATTGTTTTTAGGGCTTTTGAGCTCTGAAAAAACCCCCGAAACTTTGGGACAATATTTTATAAATTATATTGATTTTAACGTAATATTTTTGCTCGTTTCAATGATGCTCATTGTGCACATTTGCGCGCGCTCCGGCATGTTCAAATGGATGGCAAACGAGATTTTAAAATTAACAAAAGGTAAACCAAAGCTTGTATTATTTGCCCTTGCTGTGTTTACGGCAGTTGCAAGTGCTTTTTTAGACAACGTAACAACCGTAATTCTGGTTATGCCGATTACCTTTGTTGCCTGCAAAAAGCTTGATTTAGACCCGATTCCTTTCTTAATTACGGAAGTTTTATGTTCAAACATCGGCGGCACGGCAACCCTTATCGGTGACCCGCCAAATATCATCATAGGCTCTGCCGCAGGCTTCAGCTTTATGGACTTTGTTAAAGAATTAACAGACATTGTAAGCGTAATTCTATTTGTTACAATCGGAATTTTGATTTTCTTATTCAGAAAACAATTGAAAAGCACACCTGAAAAAATGGAAATGGTGGCACAAATTGACAATTCAAGAACAATTTTGCACAAAGGCCTTGCAATAAGATCAGGTATTGTATTGGCGCTTGTAATTTTAGGCTTTATTACACACGATATCACACACATCCCAACCTATTTAATTGCAATGATTGGTGCGGCCGTTCTTATGGTATTTGAAAAACCTGCAAAGCTATTGATCAGCGTTGAATGGAACACAATTTTCTTCTTCATCGGCCTGTTTATTATAATCGGCGGATTAGAGGCTGCAGGCGGAATTGACCTTATGGCAAAATGGCTTTTAAAGGTAACGGAAGGATCTCAAGCTGCAACTTCAATGATTATCCTTTGGGCATCAGGCATTTTATCAGGTATTATTGATAATATCCCGTATACAGCAACTATGGCGCCTATGCTTGCAACAATTCAAAGTATCGAAGGGGCTGAATACACGCACCCTCTTTGGTGGTGTTTATCATTAGGCGCATGCCTTGGCGGAAACATGACAATAATCGGTGCTGCGGCAAACGTTATTGTGTCTGAAACTGCACACAAAAACGGCTATCCGATTTCATTTTTACGCTTCTTAAAATACGGTTTTTCAATCACAATGCTGGCGCTTTTAATGAGCACAGCCTACATTTACCTGAGATTTTTAAGATAAGATGATAATATCAGATGACGACAATAAAAAAAGCTCCCCAAATTTGGGGAGCTCAAATATAAAAAAAATTCAAAACGATAAGGCTGGAAAGGCCAAAGTCGAAAAATCTAAAGACCTCGAGGCGGTTTCTAATGAATTTGATGAAACATACGAAAAAACAATTCGCCCAAAAACTTTTGATGAATACATCGGCCAAAGTAATTTAAAAGAAACGCTTAAAATTTCAATCGAGGCCTCAAAAAGGCGCAATGTTCCCCTGGACCACCTTTTATTTTACGGCCCCCCGGGCTTAGGGAAAACAACTCTTGCAAATATTATTGCAAATGAATGCGGTGTGAATATTAAAATAACTTCCGCCCCCGCTTTGGAGCGGCCAAGGGATATTATAGGAATCTTAATGAGCTTAAAGGGCGGTGAAATTCTTTTTATTGATGAAATTCACAGGCTGAATAAGGTTGCAGAAGAGATTTTATACCCTGCAATGGAGGATTTTTTTATCGACCTTACAACGGGAAAAAGCCAGACAGTTAAAACAATGCGGGTTCCCGTGCAAAAATTCACCCTTGTCGGTGCAACAACAAAAGCAGGAGCGCTTTCAGGCCCGCTTCGCGATAGGTTTGGAATAGTTCACAGGCTTGAATTTTACACGGCAGAAGAATTAAAAGAGATTGTAAAAAGAAGCGCCAGGATTTTAAACACAGAAATTGACGAAGAAGGGGCAATGGAAATTGCTTTAAGGTCCCGTGCCACGCCAAGGATTGCAAACAGGTTGATTAAAAGGGCGGGAGATTATGCGCTTGTAAAATCCGACGGCAAAATTACAAAAGAAATTGCAAATTTGGCACTGAATAACTTAAACATTGATTCTCTCGGACTTGATAATACGGATAGGGCCCTTTTGAAGCTTATAATTGAAAAATATAACGGGGGGCCTGTTGGTGTGGAAACGCTTGCGGTGGCCTTGGGTGAAGACATTAGGACAATTGAAGATGTTTATGAACCTTATTTATTGCAATCCGGGCTTTTAATGCGCACACTTCGCGGCAGAACGGTTACAAAACAGGCTTATGAACATTTAGGGTACAAAGCCCCGGGACACCTTAACAACGGACAGATGGGGCTGTTTGATTAAATTCCAAAGATTATATGATTATAAATTTGTTCAAACCAAGGCTGAATTGTATTAAAATACCAAGGTTCAAATATGCGCCATACAAAAACAGCAAAATTAAGTAAAAATGGAGTAGCAAATAAGCATAGAATAAATATTACAGGAAAGAAATAACCTATTTTCTTCACCCTTGCATACCATTTCTCAGGCAATAATGTAAGTAAAAACGGGGTAATTGCAAAAAATTGAAACGCGAAAATTAACAAAGCAAGTTTTAATAGCACTTTAAACCATTTAGTCGTTAATAAAAGTTCAATAATTGCAAATAAAACAGCTAAAACAAACGGAATGGCAAAAATTATCGGAACTACAGCAAGGATGGGCCAAAAGCCGCCACTAAGGCAAGCCAATATACAAGGTGAGTAAAACAGCAACATTATAAGACAAGTAATACCTGATAAAGAAAAAATATCAGCACATTCCCTGCGTGCTAAATCCAGCCTCTCATCAAAAGTTGCTTTTTCCACAAATTTCCTCCTAAAAATCCGATAGTTCGCGAAGGAAGATGTTTGATTTTGCAAGGATTTTTTCCCTCAAATTCACCGTATCCCCAAACGACACCTGTAAATATTCAAGCACATCCTGATCCACCGCCATAATATCAGGTTTAACAGACACAATTCTGTCTGCAAGATAGACAATCCCCGCCGCAAAAGGAATAGTAGCTTCTTTTGGGCTGTGGTGATAGCGAATAGTGTCCACTAAAATTTTTGGCATTTCCCACTTTTCACAAAGCCTTGCCCCGATTTCACAGTGTGAAATTCCGAATTTTTCTTTTTCATGCCTTAAAAGCGCCTCGTAATCCCCCTTGCATTCTTCATGCATTTTGACAAATTCATTTGTATGTTTGGATTTTAAAATCACCATCCCAATATCGTGTAAAAACCCTAAAATAAAAGCGTCATCAGGATTTATCGTTTTATATTCGTTTGCCAAGAATTCACATGCCGTAGCACAGGCAATTGAGTGTGGGAATAAATTTTTTGGCCCCTCATCATCATAAAGCTTTTGCAAAACAAGCGCTATAATTATATTTTTCACTTTCATTGCCCCAAGCGACATAAGAGCCTTGTTGATTGATGCCAGCTGGCGGGACGTGCCCGAAAAATAGGCAGAGTTTACCAATTTAAAGGTTTTACTTGCAAGGATTGTATCCTGCAAAAGCAATCGGGAAAGCGCCCTTGTGTCTGCCTGCGGCGCGCGTAGGGCTTCAAGCGCCTTTGCCATCGGAGCAGACAATGGCGGCATAAAATTATCATATTCTTTTATAATTTCGTCAATTTCAGGCATTTTACCCTTTGCTAAATTTACATAAAAACTATTAGCTTAAAAAGTCTTGTGCCCAACCTCCAAAAGGCAACAGAAACTACACCTGCAGGTGTTTTTTAATACTCATTAAGCTTCCGCCTGCGGCAAACACAACGCCCACAAGGATAACGGAAACCACAACAAGCCCCTGTGCAAAACCAAATACAGGAATTGCAAAGAACTCATGCATTTTCTGCAAATACCCCTGCGCAATGTTTATAGGAATAACTGCAATTAAAGCGCCTGCAAAGCCGTAAATTGCACCCTGAAGCACCAGAGGGCACTTAATATACCAGTTGCTAACCCCCATAAGGCGCATGATTTCAATTTCTTCTTTTCTGGATTGAATTACAAGCTGAATAGTATTGTTAATAATTGTAATTGTCAAAAGCGATGCCACAATCATAACAACCAAAGTAACCGTATGGCTTATTTTATTCAACATTTCAGCCTTTTGAGCAAGCTCTTTAGCATACCCTGTATCTTGAATATCCGGGAGCTTTTTAACCTCGGTCATAACCTGGTCGATATTTTTCATATGGTCAACTTTTACGCGCAAAACGTCAGGAAGCGGGTTTTCGACATCCGGCATGTTGATTTCCCATTTCATATCATTCCAGGATTTTTCCTTGGAGACAAAGCTCACATTTTTTACACATTTGAGTTTTTTAACATTTTTAATCGTAGTGTTAACATCGGCCTGCGGCTCAAGATAAACGCTCAATTCAAGCGCACCGCCCATCTCTTCCACAATGCTTGATAATGAAAGAGTGGTTCTGAATATTGTGC
>CANSKM010000056.1 GCA_947647475.1 uncultured bacterium | reverse complement strand
GGTTTAATCAATTGATCAACCCTGCCAAAATTTATTTTGAATTTTTATAGGTCCATCGCCTTTATTTCTTTAGCTTGGTCTTCAGAATACACGATGTGCGGAGTAATCATAATTACAAGCTCTTCTTTGCTCTTCGCATTTGTTGAACTCCTAAAGAATGCGCCTACAAGAGGAAGATCGCCTAACACGGGAACCTTGGTTATACTTTCTCTTTCGCTTTCTTTAATAAGACCTGCGATAACAAGGGTTTCACCGTCTTTAATTCTCAAGTTGTTCAATTTGAGGTTACGTCTTTGTAATAATGTTGCCGCAATTATGTTTGCATTATTTTCATCTTTTGTAATTTCCTGAGATTTGATTGTTGAGAATTCAGGAACCATATTTAATGATACATAACCGTCTTGGCTTATGAAAGGAATCATCTCAATCTTCAAACCTTCATCGTTACCAAGTTCATATGTTCTTGTAACAATCGGAGTATCGGTTGCAGCATTTGTATTCATTTCCGTACTTGTTGATTTAATATAGTCACTTGTTAAGTCGATAATTGATTTTTGACCGTTTGTAACCATAATCTTAGGATTTGTAAGCACTCTGCCCTTTTGATTATTTACAAGATATCTTAATTGGTAAGAAAGAACTGAGCTTCCTGAATATTTAGCACCTGCAGGAGTTCCATCAGGCCCAAAGATAATCGGCCTGCTACCCATTTTTGAAGAGGAACCCTCGGGGGAAGCCATGTTGCTAAGGCCATCTGAAGAAGAGAAACCAACGCTCAAGAACGGAGTCCACAAGTTCCATACATTATCAAATTCTTTTGACCCCTCTTCGTTAAGCTCAATAACTGCAAGTTCAATATATGCCATTGCTTGTTTAATATCGTTTTTAGCAATGAATTCTTTAATAACATTTAACTGTTCAACAGAACCGCCATATACCGTTACTACACCAAGCTCCGGAGAGAAGGTAACCGTCATCGGAATTGATGGGAAAGGAATAACTGTAGAACCATCTGTAGTAATACTACCTGTAGCACCGCCCGTCGCATCTACGGCAGTTGCACGGCAGGCAATGAAACCACCGCCGAGTTTAACCGCCTTGATAGCATCATCTTCAGAATCCTGCTCTGTTTCACCGTCATCAATCTGGGTTTGAGCGGACTGTGTTGCAGTACCTTGGTTATCTAATGACCTGTTTGAAGGCATCATCGTATCGCAAATTAAAGCAGCCATTTCTTTTGGAGTAGTGTGGTTAACCTTAAATACGTTAACCATAGGTTTTTTATCAACCTGTGCTACAACTCTTTCTGCAACTGCAGCATCATCATCGGTACCAAAGATTAAGATTTCGTTTGTACGCGGGTTTGATGCAACAACCTGTTTATTTGAAACACCGGCCATTTTGGCTGAGAACACGTTTGCGTTTAAGAATTTTGCAACCGCGGGAGCTTCAACATATTTAATAGGAATAACAGTTAAGCTTTGTTTTCCTACGCCTAAATCTTTTGACGCTTCCATTGATGAAATAATCAAGTTCTTACCGTCTTTAACATAAGTAAGTTCTGAAGATTTCATTACAAGAAGGAATGCATCGTTCAAAGTTACATCAACTAAGTCTAATGTCACTTTGCCTTCTACAGAGCTATGGAAAACAACGTTTATGCCTGCTTTATCCGCAAACATTCTTAAAACCTGGCGAACATCAGAATCTCTTAAAGATAAAGTGATTTTGTTTGGAGAATTCGTAATTGCAACTCCGCCGTCAAGCTTCACTTTTGTTGTGATATTCTTAGCCTCGGGGCTGTTCAAATTCAACATAGCGCTTTCGCTTGTGTTGTCAATCATTTGCTTCAAAGCAAGAGTTGAGGGATCATTGACATCATCAACGTTCATGCTTAAAAGTGCATTTTGATTTAGAGATTCATCGTTTTGTTCACTGAGAAACCCTGCCCAGCAAGTCTGTACTAAAGACAGAGCAAGCGCAAAGAGCGTAATGTTTCTAAATAGTTTTTTCTTGTGTGTTAACATTGTATTCTAACTCCTAGATTAATTTTTCTTAATTTAATTCCTTACACTAACTTCCACATCAGAGGTTGATGTATATTGTTTAGCACCTGCAAACTTACCTGAAGTTTGACGCTGTGCCATACCGCCAACCGTAGAAGCGTTGTTAAAGTTTTCTCCGACTTGTGCCCTGTAAACGTTTGTACCGTTTTTAATGGCAACATACTGTGTATTAATTGCAACTACCTGGAATTCATCTACCTTGTCACCAATCTGTACAAAGTAATCCTGACCGCTTACGCTGATAATTGCAGAAGGTTTAACACTGTCAAACAGGATACCTGAAACTGTAATATCCATAAGTTTTTTAGCTTCTTCAGCCACCTCGTCTGACGGAACATCTTCCGGCGGAGAAAGGATTTCATAATCAGAGAATGCATATTTTGCAGTTGAATTTTCAAAACCTGCAGGCGGAGTAAACGGATTCATTCTGCCGCCGTTTTGAACAGAAAGAGTTACAAATTTTTCAGCTTTCTTCTCTTCTGCTTTTGCTTTCTCATCAGCTTTCTCTTTGTTAGCATCCGCATTTACGGGAGAATTTATATCAAGAACAGGCTGATTTGCGTTCATATCGGGTATTGGAGCCTCTTGAGCAGGGCTAACAGCCTTTTTCAATGATTCAACATCAAAGCCTGTTAAAGACTTTCCGTAAGTCATAAACAAATATATTAAACCGCCAACTAATGCAAGGGCAAGAAGCACACCGATTAAGGATGTGAAAACTCCTGAGGATGATTTCTTTGCACTTTTAGGTTCAAAATAAATATCATCTTCATCGCCAAAAGTCCTTCTTGACGGACGTCTTGTCAAATCAGGAGTAATTGTATCACCCTTTGAATCTGTCGGTGCATAGCTTTCAGATGTGCTTGAAGTAGTTCCACCAAAAACATCAAAAGCATCTTTCCTTGGAGTGCTTGCACGTCTTTGCGGAGCAGGCCTAATGGCTGCTGCAGTATCTTCATCAAGAACATCATCGTTCAAGAGCATATCATCGTCAGAATCATCTAAAAGAGTGTCATCAATGGCAGCTCCTTTTTTCACGGTACCGATATCAATGTCGGCATCGTCATCTAACAGATCATCCCAAGTAACGGATTTGTCATCATCGCTGTCGATATCGAGGTCAAGCTCGTCGAGTGCGTTACCATCTTGCATATTTTCTTTTTCGTCTTCAAAATACATTGAAAAAATCTTTCAACTCTATTACTCTACTACACTAAACTTTATATACATTATTACGTATATACTTACTAATTAATATCATACATTTCAGACAATTTGTCATCATGATTTAAAATAAATCCACCATATGTATTAGTCAGATTTTTATTGATAATCACCAATGTACGTCGTTTCAATATGTGCTATCAGTATTGTATCCTGTTCTTTAAGCCCAAGCTTTTTGAGCTCCTGATAAACTCCCATTGAATCCATAATATTAGCAAGCCTTCGCATCTGCTGTGTGTTTCTGATGTCAGTTACGCCTGCTAACCTTCTTATTTTACCACCATCTACAAGAAATGTGTTTTTGTTAAGTTTAACAACACTATATTCGCTGTCGTCATTGTTGTCAAAACCGTCGTCATACTCGATTTCTATTGGGTTTTCAGGATGTGGTATTTCATCCGTTTTTTTGTAAAGATGATGTAAAAATTCTTCCATTCCATCCCCTGTTGCACAGGAGACAGCATATACATCTTTGTTAAATTTCTTAAAGTTTTTTATCATATTCTTAACATAAATTTCATCAAGAATATCTGTTTTGTTCAGCATAACAACCTGATACAAGGAGGATAGCCCCTCTCCGTACTTTTTAAGCTCATTATTTATTGTTTTATAGTTTTCTATGGCATCTTCATTTGAAATATCCACAATATGAATTAAAAAGCGGCATCTTTGAACATGCTTTAAAAATTCAAACCCCAAACCAACGCCCTGGTGTGCCCCTTCAATAATCCCCGGAATATCAGCCACGACAAAGCCGTCTCCTGAAGGTTTTTTAACAACCCCAAGATTTGGGACAAGGGTTGTAAAAGGGTAATCGGCAATTTTTGGCTTTGCGGATGATATCTTTGATATAAAGCTTGATTTTCCGGCATTTGGCATCCCCAATAAACCGACATCCGCAATTAATCTTAATTCAAGCTCAAGTTCCCTTAAAACCGGTGCTTCTCCCGGCTCGCAAAACTGAGGTGCTCTTTTTTGTGCGGTTGCAAACCTGGCATTGCCTCTGCCGCCGCGCCCGCCTTTTGCAATTAAAACTGTTTTTTCATGCTCATCTAAATCTGCAATTACTTTTCCCGTTTTTAAATCACGAACAATAACGCCCACAGGGGTTTTTAAGAAAATATCCTTGCCATCTTTCCCATGACAGTTCTTGTTTCCGCCGTTTTGCCCGTCTTCTGCCCTATACACAGATTTATACGTAAAATCCAAAAGGGTGGACATATTTTCATCGGCCACAAAATAAATGTTTCCGCCCCTGCCGCCATCGCCGCCTGCAGGGCCGCCCTTATCGACAAATTTTTCTCTCCTCCAGGCAACAGCGCCGTTTCCGCCCCTGCCGGATTCAATTTTTATTTTTACTTTGTCTATAAATGCTGCCAAATTTCAGCCTTCCAAAAACTGCTTCAAAATCCCTTGGATATTTTATAATTGTACACTTTACACGCCATTTTTTCTACAAAAAAGGTGTTGTTCGCTCCCTGTTTAAAGTAATTTTTACAAAAATTAACAAAAATTAACAACAAAATTAAAAACTTTTTTAAAGGAGAGGCTAAAATTCAAAAGCAGAATCCTATTTTACAACAATTCCAACCTGCGTTTTTCTTTAATAAGTTCATCATAAACCCAAGAAGGGACAAAGTTTTTGCCCATTAAAATAGACCCATGGTTAACGGAGGGCGCATGGAAATCTGACCCGCCCGTTATAATAAGACCGTATTTTTCAGCCAAAGATGAATAATGCTCAATCATTGCAGGAGAATGTTTCCTGTGATAGGCTTCAATTCCCCTAAGGCCATAGCTTGTAAGGTCTTTTGCAAGTTCATCCGATATTTCAACATCAATCGGATGCGCAAAAACAGGAATTCCGCCCGCATCATAAATAATTTCGCAGGCATCATGAGGAGACACAGTCTTTCTTTGAACATAAACGTTTGAAGAATCGTTTATATATTTTGCATAAGCCTCCATAACGTTGTTCACGCCGCCTGCGTTTGTAATCGCACGCGCAATATGCGGCCTTCCGATACTTCCGCCCTCCGCAACGAGAGATTTAATATCTTCAAACTTTATTCTTATCCCTGCTTTCTTGTTTAAAAGTTCAATAATTTCGTTTGTCTGTTGAATACGGGCCTCCTGCTGACTTTTCATAAGGTTTTGAAAATCCGGATTTTCCGTATCCATAAAATAGCCTAAAATATGAACTTCATATCCTTTATAAATCGTATTGATTTCAACACCGGGGATAATTTCAATATCAATATTGTTTTTCTTTACATAATCGTTTGCAACTTTGTGGGATAAAATGTTGTCATGGTCAGTGAGCGCTATTACATCAAGACCGCATTCAACGGCAGTATCTACAACCATCTCGGGCGAGAAGGTGCCATCAGAGTATGTCGTGTGGATGTGTAAATCAATCTTCATTGAGCCTTGTCCTCATTGTTTTTGTAATTAAAATTTATCCTTTTGATTTCAAGCGCAAACCCTGTCTCAAAATCAAATTCAACACAAACGGCATTAATCTGTCTCACGTTTGATACTGCTACATCAAACCTTTCAGGAATTGACGTTACAAGCCTTTTTAAGGAGCTCTCATACTCCATTCCAATAATGCTGTCATAGCTTCCGCAAAAACCTGCATCCGTAATGTATGCCATAGCTTTTTTGGGGCTAAACCCTTCAAACAGGTTTACTTTTAAGGAAGGCTTTGAGTCTTCGGAATTCTCTTCCGCTTTTTCTTCCACAACTTTTGGAAAACAGTTAAAATCATTGCTTAATTCAAACCCATCCGCAATCAACCTCTCATCTGCGGTTTGAACATGCGTGTGTGTTCCAAAAACGGCACTTACGCCCAAAGAATGTGCAAAGTTTGCAAAGCAGATTTTTTCTGCAGTTGCTTCAGCGTGAAAATCTACAATGATAATTTTATCTTCAAGGCCGATTTCATTTTTAAGCTGTGATAAAATATCGTAAAGTGCCTGAAAAGGGCAAACAACAGGCTGCATAAAGGTTTTACCGAGAAGATTTATTACAATAATTTTATTCTGAAAAACCCGATACCCTACACCGCGTGCGGTTTTATGGTAATTCAGAGGGCGGATTAAAACATCGGATTCGTCAATATATGTATAGACATCTTTTTTATCCCAAATGTGGTTGCCGGATGTCATACAATTTATTCCATATGATTTTAGCTCATCATGGTTTTTTTTAGTCAGCCCGAAACCATGTGAAGCGTTTTCAACATTTGCAATTATAAAATCAAAATCAAAAGCACAGGCTTTTGCCAAACTGCGCGAATAATCATCCAAAGCGCCCAAAGCCCCAAGAGGAGCCTCGCCCTGTAAAAACTTTTCAACTGCTTCTCTTCCCGGGCGGCCAACAAGGTCTCCCAAGAAAAGAGTTTTAATTGTTTTCGACATTTTCTATTTCGCTATTTCGGTAACTCTTGCTTCACGAACAACCGTCACACGGATTTGTCCGGGATATTCAAGTTCATCCTCAATGCGTTTTACAATGTCACGGGCCAGTTTAGCTGCTGCAGCGTCGTTGAACACATTGGGCTGAACCACCACCCTAACTTCACGACCTGCCTGAACAGCAAAGGACTGCTTAATGCCTTCATAGCTATTTGCAATTTCTTCTAGCTTTTTGAGGCGTTTAATATAGATTTCAAGTGTATCGCGCCTTGCACCGGGTCTTCCCGCAGAAACCGAGTCTGCAATTTTGACCAGCGCCGCGACAAGTGTATTTGCCGCAACGTCATCATGGTGCGCTTCTATCGCATGGACAATTTCTTCTCTTTCGCCGTAGCGTCTTGCAAGTTCAACGCCAAGCTGAATATGCGTGCCTTCCTGGTCATGATCGACTGCTTTTCCAATATCGTGCAACAATCCTGCACGTCTTGCTTCAGCAGCATCAGCACCAAGTTCTACGGCAAGCATGCCCGCAATTTGGGCCACTTCAATTGAGTGTCTTAAAACGTTTTGTCCATAACTTGTTCTATAATATAAGCGTCCAAGAGTCCTGGTAAGCTCTTTGTTAAGGTTCATAATTCCAAGGTCAAGCGCGGCTTTTTCGCCTTCCTGCCTCATTTTGTTTTCAATTTCTTTTTTAGATTTTTCATAAACTTCTTCAATTCTTACAGGGTGAATTCTGCCGTCTTGAATAAGTTTTTCAATTGTTAATTTTGCAACTTCACGCCTTACAGGGTCAAAGGATGAAAGAACAACAGCCTCAGGCGTATCATCAATAATTAAATCCACACCCGTTAAGGTTTCAAGCGTTCTTATGTTTCTTCCTTCGCGGCCTATAATTCTTCCCTTCATTTCATCATTTGGAAGGGAAACAACAGAAACCGTACTTTCAATTACCTGGTCAATCACGCATTTTTGCATCACCTGTGATAAAATTTCACGCGATTTTTCTTCTGCGGTTTCTTTTATTTTCTGTTCGTTTTCTCTGATTAATTGAATTTGTTCTTGCGCAAGCTCTTGCTTGATTTGTTCCAAAAGCATATTTTTTGCTTCTTCGCGGCTCATGGATGAAACCCGTTCAAGCTCGTTTAATTGTTTTGCAACAAGCTCTGCAAGATAATCTTCTTTATCAAGAAGTTCATCATATTTTTTATTTAATTCAAATTCTTTATCCGTTACCTTTTGAACCTTGTCTTCAAGAGAATCTTCACGCTTTGACAAAGAGTTTTCAAGACGGTTGATTTCAGACCTTCTCTGTCTGATTTCATCGTCAAGTTTTTGCCTGTCTGTGTGCAATTGTTCCCTTGCGGCAACAAGCGCTTCTTTTTTCAGGTAATTTTCTTTTTCTTTGAATTCATCTTTAAGACGCTCTGCATCTTTTTGATAAAACTCAAGCTTTGTTTTCTGCCTTGCGCACATAATAGCCGAAACTATCGCCACAACCGCCAGAATAAGTATTAATATATATAATAAAAATATAGATTCTATTTTCCCATACCTCAAATTTATTTTACGCCTGAGAATTAATTTATTTCCCATTTGTAAACGGAGTATTTTGTTTTTTATATAAAATTAAATATTAGTAAACTATCAGTCAATAAAAATATATCACAAGTTTAAGGATTTTAACAACAAAATTATTAAGTTTTATAAAATTTGTGGGTCAAACAGAGTATATTTATAAAGTTTTGTTAACTTTTTTCTTCTTCATACGATAATAAAAGATGACATGTATTTTTCTATCATTAAATACTTTTTAGTGAACAAGGTTATTTTTAGGAAAGTAAAAGGTCTTATATGCTGACAAATTTAGTATCGCTAATCACAAAATCTCTGGCTTCAACAAACACATCATCTGCCGCAAAGGTAGCAGCGAAGCCTTCAAACTATAATCC
>CANSKM010000055.1 GCA_947647475.1 uncultured bacterium | reverse complement strand
GTTTTGTTTTCGCCAAAAGCCGCCGTATGGTTGACTTTGAGCTTTCTTCTAAAATTAGTTCAAATTTGAATGAAAATATTAAAAAAGTTGGCGTTTTTGTAGATGAAAAAATTGAAAATATTTTAAAGCTCTATGAGGCTAAAATCATTGATATAGCTCAATTACACGGAAATGAAGATGAAAATTATATAGAAAATTTAAAATCTAGAGCAAATATTGAAGTCATAAAAGCTGTAAAACCAGGTAGCACAACGATTTTGCCCCAAAATGCAGATTATATTCTATTCGATACGCCAGATGAAATTTTAGCAGGAGGCACAGGTAAAACCTTTGACTGGAGCCTGATTCCGAAAGTTAAAAAGCCTGTATTCCTTGCAGGAGGCTTAAATGCAAGAAATATTCAAAGGGCAATAAACAAGGTTTCACCTTTTGCAGTTGACATAAGCAGTGGGGTAGAAACCAACGGGCACAAGGATTTTCAGAAGATTTTAGAGATTGTAAATTTAGTAAGAGGAAATAAAAATGAGTAAGGGCAGATTTGGTATTTTTGGCGGGCAATATATCCCCGAAACCCTGATGAATGAAGTAATTCAGCTTGAAGAGCTTTATGAAAAATATAAAAAAGATGAAAAATTTAATGCCGAGCTGGATTTTCTTTTAAAAAAATATGCAGGACGCCCGTCCTTGCTGTATTTTGCTAAAAATATGACTGAAGACCTTGGCGGGGCGCGGATTTACCTGAAAAGGGAAGACTTAAACCACACAGGGTCGCACAAAATCAACAATGTTTTAGGGCAGGTTTTACTTGCAAAATATATGGGAAAAACCCGAATTATCGCAGAAACAGGGGCGGGGCAGCACGGGGTGGCAACTGCTACTGCTGCGGCACTTTTGGGGCTGGAATGCGAAATTTTTATGGGCAAGGAAGATACGGAGCGACAAGCCCTAAATGTCTATAGAATGGAGCTTTTGGGCGCAAAAGTACACGCAGTTACAAGCGGGACAATGACTTTGAAGGATGCTGTTAACGAAGCAATGCGCGAATGGGCAACAAGAACCGAAGATACGCTCTACGTGCTGGGTTCGGTTATGGGACCACACCCTTTTCCAATGATAGTAAGGGATTTTCAGAGCATCATAAGCAAGGAAGCCCGTGCGCAGATACTTGAGCTTGAAAGCAAGCTCCCAAAAGCAGTTATAGCCTGCGTTGGCGGGGGAAGTAATGCCATAGGAGCGTTTTATAATTTCATAAACGACAAAGAAGTCCGATTAATCGGCGCAGAAGCAGCAGGTAAAGGGGTTGACACCGAATTGCACGCAGCCAGCATGACCAAAGGTACACTCGGAATTTTCCATGGTATGAAAAGTTATTTTTGCCAGGATGAATGCGGTCAAATCGCCCCCGTATATTCGATTTCCGCCGGTTTAGATTACCCCGGTGTCGGACCTGAGCATGCTTTTCTTAAAGACTCAAAAAGGGCTGAATATGTCCCTGTGACCGACGATGAGGCTGTTGATGCCTTTGAATATTTATCCAGAAAAGAGGGTATAATCCCTGCAATAGAGAGTGCTCACGCCGTTGCGCACACAATAAAAATCGCCAAAGAATTTGACAAAAACGACAACATAATAATTTGCCTTTCAGGCAGAGGGGACAAGGATGTTGCGGCAATTGCAAGATATAGAGGAAGGAAAATTTTTGAATGATGGAAAATAGAATTAAAAATGCATTTGAAGGCCAAAAAGCTTTCATACCCTTTATTTCAGCCGGCGACCCGGATTTAGAAAGCACTGAAGAATTTGTCCTTGCACTTGAAGAAGCCGGTGCAGATTTAATCGAACTTGGAATTCCTTTCTCTGACCCGATTGCAGACGGCACAGTCATTCAAAGGGCTAATTTGAGGGCACTTGCAAACGGGGTTACGATTGAAAAAATATTTGAAACCGTAAAACATGTTAGGACTAAAACCCAAATCCCGCTTGTGTTTTTAACCTATTTAAACCCGGTTTTTAAATACGGATATGAAAATTTCTTTGAAAAATGCGCCCAGACGGGGATTGACGGTGTTATCATCCCCGATATACCGTTTGAAGAACAAGCTGAAATCCTTGAATATTCTGAAAAAAACGGGGTCCATGTCATTTCTTTTCTTGCTCCGACATCAAACGATAGAATTGAAAAAATCGCCAAAAACGCCAAGGGATTTATCTATGTGGCTTCTTCAATGGGCGTAACCGGCGTTAGGAGCGAAATTACAACCAATTTAGCAGAAATCATAGGCAGGGCAAAAAAAGTGACCAAAACACCCTGCGCTGTTGGTTTTGGGATAAATACACCAGAGCAGGTAAAAGAAATTGAAAAATTTGCAGACGGCGCGATTGTCGGAAGTGCAATCGTGAAAATCATTGAGGAATATGGCAAAGAGGCCACAGAACACATCGCAAAATATGTAAAATCAATGAAAAACCGGGGTTAAAGCAGAATTTTATTCTTCAAAAAAATCGTAGAAATGATAGAACTGGAGCGGGTATTGGCGGGTTTTTTCTTCAAGCGTTTTAATATAAAAATTCTGCAAATTTTTGAGGTTTTCTTTTTTTGAAACATTTAAAGGCGAATTAAATTTTTCGGCAAAAACACTGTATTTGCCGCCCTTTTCGCGCAGCGCAAAAACAGCATACACAGGCACATCAAATAGCAGTGCAAATTTAAAAGCACCAATTGGAAATTTTGCTTTTTTATCTAAGAAATCAGCACAAAACGCAGCATCCATAGAGCTTTCAGACAATCTATCCGCCGCAATAAAGCAAATAGCGCCGCTATCCAGCCTGTCTTTAAGAGAAAGTGCCGTTGCAGGAGAAATATCCGTAATAGAGTGCAAAACCACATCAGCAGGGGCTTTTGAAACATTCTGTAAAAATTGATTAAAAATCTGAGACTGATTTTCGCTTGCAAAAATATGGGTTTCAATGCCCGAAATGAGCTCATCACTTGAAAAAAACGACCTTAAAACATTAATATTTCCAAGATGCGAGGTTAAAATCACCACCCCTTTTTTACCGGCCAAATCTGCATAGAAAGAGGTTTTTTGGGTATCAATCGGGAAAAATAATTTCTTTGAGTTAAATTCACCTAAAAAAGTTTGAAATTTATCAACAAGGGCAAGCGCATAGGATAATATATGCCTAAAAACATTGTAACAAGTTGGTTTTAGGCCAGCAGCAGATAAAATTTTTGAAGAAAATTTTCTAAGGCAGGCTGAACCCAAAAAGGTGAAAAGGGCCACAAAGAAAGCAATACAGCAAACTGCCGGCTTTTTTAAGATTTTATATAAAAATAAAGTGGCATAAAGCCGCTTGGTGCCTGCAGAACGCTCTTTTATTTGATACCATTTCATAATCTGGTAAAATTATACCATGGAAATTTTTTGGCTTAGAAAAGAAGATTTTTCAAAATATTTGGATGAAAAAAGCCTGAAATATTTTTTAGAGGGGAAAATTTTCAAATCCGAAAAAAGAACGCAAGAATATGCCCTATCAAGGTTTTTAGTGCATTTTGTTTTAAAAAAAATGTATAAAATTCAGGATTATAAAATCGGGCTAAAGAAAGATAAACCGCGGCTTTTGGGAAAATTAGAGGAGAGGCTATTTTTTAGCATATCACATTCAAAAAATATTGTGGCAGCTGCTTTTGACAGCAAGGGCACGGGTTTTGACATTGAATATATGAAAAAACGCGATACAAAAAGGCTTTCAGAATATTTAGATTTTGAGTACAAAAATTTAGAGGATTTTTACAGAAAATGGACCCAACATGAAGCTGACTTTAAACTTCAGACAAAAGCCGCTTCGCGATTGAATTTCAAGCTTGAAAACTATATGGCGGCGGTATCATCAGCGGGTTTATCGGATATTAAAAGAAGGCTCAAAATATATGAGCTCAAAACCCCGACAGCAAGCACAAAGCCGAGAGATGAAATAAGCTTAAAGCTTGTAATAGAGAGCATTGCAAAGGAAAATACAGTCGTAGCACAGGAAATGAGCACCGCGTCGTTAGTTTTTTTGATGCCTGATGCCCTAAATATTGAATAATCAAGGCTGAAGCCCAAAATTAAAATAACGCCCAGAATGTGAAATAAATTTATATGCTGATTAAAAAGGGATAAAATGCTGACAGGCAAAATGGCACCAAACAAAGGTGGTACAAAGATTTTAACCCCTTGTTTCGGGCCATAGATAAAAATTAGAAAAATCAGAACAAAAGCAAAAATCAGGGGCAAAAGAAGAAGGGTTTTTTGCCTAAAATCCTTGATTTTAAAGGATATTTCAGAAGGAGGGTCAATAAATTTTGCAACGTCCGATTTTTGAATTTTTGAAAGCACTTCTTTGTTTAGGGGTGAAAAAAGCAGTATAACGGCAGTTTTAGAGGATGCAGAGGCAGGTGATGAGTTTTTAATTAAAAATTCATCGGCAAAAGAGCCCAAAAAATCAGACACAGTAAGGGTTTTAGAATATTTTTGCCCCAAAAGCATGTCTTTTTGGGATTTTGAAAGATAGGGAAGGGAATTTAATTCTTTTTTGTAAAAATTTAAAACAAGGCTAAAATTAGCCTGTTGACGCTCTTTTGAAGGGAAAAATTTTGAAAGGGAGATATACGATGTGGTGTTTAAAAACGGAGTAATTTTTTCTTCATTTTTAATTAAATCATCAAAATTTTGCCCGGAAATTAAAATGTAGCCTTTTGGATTTAAGTTTTTAAAAACATTTGAATAAATAGCTTCAGCCTTGAGGAGAGAGCCTTTTGGAGCATACATTGATTTAATGTCGTCTTCGAATTTTAAATTCAGGCACCCTAAAATTAAAATCAAAAAAACGGTTAAAAAGACACAACGACACACGCTTGAAGGATATTTTTTATTAAAGTATTTAGAAGGCAAAAGACCGTTGAAGCCTGAATTTTCAGGGTGTGGCCTAAAATTTTGGGGCAAAAGCGGATAAAAAAGAAGGACGGAAAAATAAGTGAAAATAAGCGCAGAGACTGTAAAAACAGCAATTTGTTTCAACAAAAAAAGATTTGAAAAATATAAAATCAAAAACGCAAAAACAGTTGTAAAAAGGCTTACCGTGAGGCTTTTTAATATTTTTGAAACATCGGGTTCGATAAAATAATGAAGTGAGTAATCTATGCAAATGCCAATCATAGCCGTTGAAAAGACAAAGGCAAATATGTGAACCTCAGAAAAAACAAGGGATGTAGCACAAAAGGCAAACAAAAAACCGAGCAAAATATTGGCACAGATTGGAATTAGGAGCTTTGAGGTTTTAAAATAAGAAAAGCAGAGAAAAAAGACAAAGGCAAAGGATAAAATTGAGATAATGTTTATTTCAACGGCGGATTTTAAAGCAGTGTAGTATGAATGGGCTAAAACGCCTGAAAGATAAGCTTTTGCACCTTCATTTTTTTTGTTGAAGTTTTTAACAATGGCGCCAAGCTCTTTCATGGAAGCATTTTGCACCTTTTGGGGAAGATTTTTTTTAATAACAAGAGGAATAAGCGAGTAATATTTGCCGTTATATTCGGCACAATCAGCATCCAAAGCGGCATTTGCAAGAGATGTTATAAAATTTGAAAGAAGAAAATAGGGGTCTTTTGAAAGTGGGAGAAAAGCCGGTGAAAATGGGCTATACAGAGAATTTAGAGCATTGTTTTTAACTTCGTCTGTTTTATTTTCAGACAAAAGTTTAAAATCCTTGTCAGACAAAAAATTCATCGGATGTGCTTTGTAAAAATCAAAAAGGGCAGCCATTTCCGGGGTTTCTTTAAAATTTGAACGGAAAGAAAAATTTTCTGGAAGTGAATTTAAAATTTCATCTTTTGTTAAAGAAAGCAAAAAGGGGTCATCCGCCTCTATTATAAGGTTTATGGAGTTTGAAGAGCGGGAGGTGAGCGAAGCTAAAGCGTTTTTAGCATCGTTTGGAAAAATTGCACTTAGTATATCTGCCTTTACAGGTTTTAAATTTAAAAGCGCAAAAAAACAAACCGAGAAAAAAACCAGGCAGAAAATGGCTCTGGTTAGCACTTTCAGAGAATTTAACGCCGTGAATCCGAGATTCAGACTGCCTTTTTCACAATTTAACGCTGCTTTTTTAGAATTAAAGACTGCTTTTAGGCGATTCATTAAATTCATTTTGTATCAATCTTTCTGCAATTTGAAAATTCGAGCTTTGTTTCACCCGCTTCCGGCGTTTTAATCAACATTTCAAAGATATAATCGCCTTTTCCCAAAATTTGCACGCTTTCAAGATATTTTTTAAGCTGGTTAGAATCTTTGGGCGCAAGGGCTAAATTCCAAGCAAGAGAAGGGTTTTCGGGCTCTTTAAAATAAAGCTTAAATCCATCATTTAGAACCGAATAATTCTTATCCAAAACAGAGGCCACTATGGCATTCACACGACGATTTTCCTTGACAGAGTATGTAACAGTGGATTGCACGGGATAAGTCGTCTTAAAAACGACTCCAAGGCCCTTAGAAAAAATAAATTCTCCGCCCGAAACAAAAGGTGAAAGCACACCCGGAATTTTCTTGTTTTGCCTGAATGTGCACTTTGTGCTTTGAATATCCGGCATCTTTGAAAAGAGGATTTTTGCATCAGTCTCATAATCAAACACGGAAGCCCCAAAGGCAAGCTCCAAAAGGGAAAAGAAGACAAAAAAGCAAAAAAACGCCACATAAAATTTTCTCATCCCTGTCCTCCGTAATTAAAATCATCGAACGGGTTTTCTTTCGGGAAAACGCCTGAAGAAAATGTTGTATCATCGATAAAATATTTGAACGAAAAATTATTCTCATCCTCTGCAACAGTGAGGTAAACAGGGGCATCCGGCTGAATTATATTTGAAAATTTTATCCTTTTTATCTGCCCGGTTGAAACTTTGGTTTTAAAAGCATAATCGATAAAAAACTTTGCAAAATAAAGCTGCACAACACCCGGTAAAATCGGAAAACTTTCAAAATGTCCTTTGAAAAAATTGGCATTTTTTGAAAAATAGAGCGTATATTGAAAACAGGCTTTTGGGGGAACAACACTATTATCAAAGGAATTCAGGCATTTTTCATCAAGGACTGCAGGAAGAGATAAATTTATATCAAAAATATTTTGAATAAACGCACTATCCGGCTTTCCCATTGAATTTTTGGGTATTTCGCAAAAAAATCTCCACCTTTGCGGAACAATTTCAAAAGAATTAAGAAGATATGTCTTTAAAATTTTTATTGTACTAAAAACGCCGTTTTGAAGAAGATATTCCACCCCGGAAGCGCTCAAGGCAACCATCGCAGCAAGCTTTTTGCCGATTTTTATACAATAAGAATCTAAAACAAAATCGTTCTTGTTCAGAAAAAATTCAAGATCAGAGAGCAAAATGCGCTTGTCTGAAACCTTTACAACCCTGTCAGACCTTTCTTTTATGCAAAATTTATTATCCCCCAAAACTTTTGCAAAATTCCCAACGACAATGCTCTCGCCCGTAAAATATGGCGATTTTACAACCATTTCACCGCTTTCAGCCAAAGAAACCTTTACGGTTGAAAAAGTTTTCATATATTCTTCTTCGAATTTTTCTCTATAGCCGACAACGCCGCACTCTGAGGAGCCAAAAATATCATAAATTTTGGTACGGGACATAAAATAATCAAACGTTTCTTTTGAAAGCACGGAACCCGCAGAAAGAGTAATGTCCGGGTATTTTTTCATCTCAAGATTGTGTTTTTGAAATTTTGACAAAAAAGAAGGGGATGAAATGAGCACATAGGGGCAGTCAAAGCTTGAATAATAGTCCATTCTGTCTGAAAGAGCAGGAATTTGCAAAAGAAAAGGAATAAAAAGCGCGGCCGTCAGCCCCCACTGGTGATTTAGCCCTACAGAAGCCGCAACGCCAAATGTTTCACCTTTTTTGCGATATTCTTCCGCCTTGTCATTAATTTTAAAATCAAAAATCATATCATTGGCTTCAGCAATAATATTAGAAAGGGTTTTGACTAATTTTTTCGGCTTACCCGTAGTTCCTGAAGTGTAAAGGGTAACTTTTGTATCATCCAAAGAAATTTCAGAAAAAACACGCTCAGTGGAAACGTTTTTTAAGTCAAAAGAAATTTCAGATGGCACAAAAGATTCTAAATCAAGCTCTTTTAGGGTTTTAAAATCGTTTAAAAGGATAACATGCTTTTTTGCAAAAAGTGCTGCATAAAAATTAATTATAAAAGAAAAATTATCTTCAGAAGGAAGTGCAAAGTAAGGCGCATTAACGTTTTTGAACTCCTCCATTTTTAAAAAAACAAGGTTTTTAAATTCAAGATATGAAAAAATTCTGCCCTTTGAAATAAGCGCCGGATTATCATCAAATTTTTGTGTGTAAAACACAGAAAACATCTAGATTTTTCTCTTCTTCCTTAAAAAAATTCTTACCCCAAATTCTAAAATAAACGCACACCCGACAAGGATGTATGAAATAAGTCCATTATACACTGCCCAAATTTTATTTGAAAGAAAAACCGTCGTTAATGATATTAAAAAATTAACAAAAAGAAACACGCACCAAAAAATCGTAACGTTTTTTGTGTAAATTAAAAGTTTTGGGGTCAAATTGCCTTCAATTTTCCTTGCAATT
>CANSKM010000054.1 GCA_947647475.1 uncultured bacterium | reverse complement strand
TAATCTTTAATTCGGTTCCGCCTTTAATATTTGTGATGATTTTTGTTATCATCTCTCCTGCGGTTCCACCGCCTCCGTTTGAGCCGCCGTATTCAAAATAGATATACCCGCTTGCTCCGCCTGCGCCAACGCCAAAGGTAGAATCTCCTTCAGATTGAGAACCTGAGCCTCCGCCTCCTCCTGCGCCATATGCTTTAATATCAGGCGATGCTCCGTTTTTAACGCTGTTTCCGCCAACGCCCCCTTGTAATATTTCACCTTTCATATTTTGTGAAGAACCTCCTGCGCCACCATAGGCTTTATTCAAAAGAGCGGTTGCAAGTTTACCGTTACTTCCAGCGCCTGATGTTAAATTATATTTTATTCCTGTCCAATTGTTATCAAGGGTATTACCTTCACCCACAGCAAGGTTTGTTCTGTAGGTTCCTCCTTGGGATTCTGTTGTTTCAGCTGAAGAATAGTGTCCTGCTAAACCACCCAGGGCTTCAACGATAACAGTTCCTGAAGGACCACCTCTTCTTATTCTTGTAGGGTTACCGTTGTTTCCGTTTTTCCCTGCGATAGATTGAACAGCACCGCCTGAACCAACTTCGAAATACAATGTTTCCCCGGGGGTAACAGATATTTCGCCCACGACAAGCTGACCCCCACCGCCTCCGCCTGAGCCATTAGCAGGGAGGGAGAAGTCACATTTTAATTCAGGGTAGGTGTAATAGAGACGGAGAGCACCGGGTTTACCAGAAGAGCCAACACCATTTGTGCTTCCATTTCCGCCATCACAATAACTAGAGCTTTTCCAAATAGTATCTGTACCTATTTTTCCATTTGTATTGCCAGCAATATTTGTTACATTGCTAAAACCGTTTCCACCCCGACCACCAGTACCTGTGCGATCACCATCAAAAACTGCGCTTAATCCATCCTTGCCTTGTTTTATACCTATATCAGCAAAAAATGAACCTGCGGCAATTCCTCCAGCACCAATAATTTTTCCACTACCTCCGCCACCGCCACCTGCACCATATCCACCACCTCCACCTCCACCTCCACCTGCAGAACCACTTATGTGACCATAGGCCTCACTATTCCAATTACAAGCTCCACCTCCGCCTCCACCTCCAACCTGAAAAATTACATTACTGCCGTTACTATCATCATTTCCAGCTTTGTTTAATGTGGATATTGTTGTTGGTCCGCCTCCGCCACCACCACCAGCATCATAACTCATTCCGGTCCATCTTCCGCCTCCTCCACCGCCACCACCCCATAAGCCACCACCACCACCATTTCCTGCATGATATTCTCCGCTTATACGCGCATTACCTCCATTTCCACCAACTGATAAAAGTATTCCTACACCATTTGCTCCAGATGAAGAATTTCCAGGGCATTCTTGATTTGCAGAGCAGCTAAAATTTGAAGAACCTCCGCCATCACCACCATAAATTCCTCCGTTTGAACCATTATTCCCACCACTTGCAGAACCTCCACCGCCGCCACCATAACCACCCTTTCCGCTTGATTGATTACCGTTTATAGTTCCGCCACCGCCACCCCCTCCAACTTTTACATAAATACTTGATAATGTTCCAGATAATTGAATATTTTCTACATATCCACCTGAACCACCACTCCCGCTAGTACAATTAGTATGTCTGCTGCCTCCACCACCTCCACCGCCGCCGCAGGCGGTGACAGAGACGGCAACTTTACCTGGGGTGTAGCTTTGTCCGTCAGTTACACCCGTCCAGGTTGAAACACCGCTTGCAGCACATGCCTCGTTTAGCTCTGGGACCTTGGTTGCGGTTGAAGGTATTGTAAATTCATGAGCCCCTTCACCAAAGTCTTTATACGTATTCCCGTCGCCGCCTGCGGGGATTGTGGCTGTACCTGTGCCAAGGCCACCTGATGCTCCGCCTCCGCCGCCGCCGAGCATAAAGACACGAAGTTTTGTTACACCTTCTGGAACTGTCCAGGATTTAGATGTTGTGATTTCATCTTTGCCGTAAAATGAATTACCTCCTGCACCACCGCCGCCAATGAGGGTGGCTTTTATCATATTAACGTCACTTGGTACGTTAAAGATTTTGTCTTCATCAGGAGATCCTGTATAAATTGAGATTAGAGAGTCTTTATCATATTGGGCTGCGCCTACTCCTGATATATTTATTTTTGCTTCGTCCATTCTTTTGGTCATAACTGGTGCTAATGCTGCCAGCAACAATGATGCCACCAATAATGCCATGAGCATTTCCACAAGCGAAAATGCGGCTTTTTTGGAATTGTCAGGCAATGCCTGACCTACAGGGATGTCCAATCCATGGGTGTGGGTTTGTAACGAAATGTTACGGTGAATTTTGAAACGTGGGCTGATTAAATTTTTCATTTTCAGCGCACGTGAAAGTAACCTCTTAAAAGGCTTTAGATAAACAACATTCATTTAATTGCTCCAATTTTTCGATAAACAGCTTCTCGTATAAAAGAATTTTTCACGGGTTTTCACGAACATTTCTTTCACGTTCGTGAACGTGATAATTTTATTTTAACTTATTATTTAAAAAATGCAACAAGAAGAGAAGAAAAAATTAATTTGCGAAATTGCAGGGCGTTTGCTCAAAAAATTGCGCGGCAAAAAGAGCCACTACATGCTATCAAACGAATATGAGATTTCAACTTCGCTTTTAAACAATTTGGAGCGGGGAGTTAAAGACCCGCAGCTGACAACGATTTTCAAGGTTTCAGAGGCACTTGGGATTAAGGCTTCAGAATTTGTGGAGATGATAGAAAAGGAATTGCCGAAGGGGTTTTCGCTGATTGAATAGAATTCAGGCGGTGCCTGACCTACGGGACTTTACCTTGCAATGACGGCTGCGCGTCGGTTATATTTCATCTGAATTCTTAAAACAGCAAAGCCCTATTTTCCCGGGGGCTTCCTAAAGGTAAAGTTGTTGTGCACCTGCATTAAATACATTTTTAAATCACCTATGTTTTGGTTTTCCTGAACAAGGTCTTTCATTGCATTAGAGCCCATAAGGGAATCCTGGACCTTTTGAAATTCGCTCTTTTCGCCGGTTAAGGCCATTACAAGTTCGTCTAAATCCCTGGCGCCTGTGTTTGGGTGCATCGCAAGAATTTCTTCAAAGCCGCGGCCGACATCAAATTTATAAAGCCAGCGGAGGGTTTGAATGTCACGCTGGGAGAGGTTTACAACGCCATATTGGTGCGGCGTGTACATAATATCTTCTTTATAAGGGGAGTGCCCAAGGCCCAAGGCATGGCCTATTTCGTGCAAAATTGTATGGTAAACTTCAGCTTCATCCATATATTGCTTGTGGATGATACCGTCTGAAAGGCCAATTTGCACCTCTGCAGAATAGTATCGCCCCTGCGGGTCATAGTGAAACTGGCACTGGCCAAGGGATTTTCGGTCTATACGTTTCCACTCAAGGTTTATTTGTGAATCGTTTAAAGTATTTACAACATTAAACCCGACACAGCCTGCAGCGGCGCTTTGCCAGGTGTTCAGCGCATCAATTACAAGGCCTGCATATTTATAAGCATCCGCTTGGGAGGTTGCCTTATACCACCTGAACGGGGCGATATAGAAAGTGAGCGGCATCATATTTGAAAGCCACCTTGAAATTTTCCCTTTATTATTTAAGCAGTGTTGAAGATATGTTTTTCTTTGCATATAATAGATAATTATAACATGCTTTTAAAAGATAGATTTAGGGAGATTTTTATATGAATATGATTCAGATGATGCAGCAGGCGCAAAAAATGCAGAAGAAATTAAAAGATGCGCAAGATTCTTTAAAAGAGATCGAAGTTTTTGGAGAATGCGCAGGCGGCGCCGTTACGGTTACATTTGACGGACAATCAAAATTTAAGGGGATTAAAATTAAGCCCGAAGCAATAAACGCTGAAAACCCTGAAAGCGTTGACAAGGAAACGCTTGAGATGCTTGAAGATTTAATCACGGAAGCTATGAAAGAAGCAACAAAGAAAGCTTCTGTTGAAATGGAAAAATCCATGAAACAGGTGACAGGCGGAATTAACATACCGGGATTATTTTAGAGAGCGTAAGCCGGGGTGGAGAATTTTGGCAATGCGTGAAGCGTTGGCAAAATTTGAAACTATCGATGGGCGACGTAGGATGTGAGCAAAATTTGCAACAACGCCAGTGAAGCAAATTTTTGCAAAACACCCACAGGAGCCCTTAAACAAGGTAAACTTATGGAATATACAAAACCGCTTGCAAAATTAATAGAATATTTTCAAAAATTGCCTTCAATCGGGCCGAAAACGGCGCAGAGGCTTGCTTTGCATTTGCTTAAAATGCCATTAAGCGAGGTTGAAAAGTTTGCAGAATCGATGATTGAAGCCAAAACGACGATAAATTATTGCGACGTTTGCTTTAATATGAGCTCTTCAAACCCTTGCGAAATCTGCCAAAGCACCTCAAGAAACAGGGATACGATTTGCGTTGTGGGTGAAACGAAGGATTTGATTGCAATTGAAAAAACAAATGAATATAGAGGGCTTTACCACGTTTTACAGGGACTGATTTCGCCGATTGACGGCATCGGGCCGGATGATATAAGGATTAAAGAGCTTCTTACAAGGGTACATGCGGAAGATATTAAAGAGGTGATTTTGGCCTTAAACCCTTCTGTGGAGGGCGAAGCGACGAGTCTTTATTTAAACAAACTTCTAAAGCCCTTTGGGATAAAGATTTCAAGGATAGCATTCGGTATTCCTTTGGGTTCAGAGCTTGAATATGCGGATGAACTGACACTCATAAAAGCACTTGAAGCAAGATGTGAGATGTAGAAGCAGACCTGCTTTTTAGGCTTTTGTTGTTTTTATTTTTATTCTATAGAAAAATCGCACTTTAAATTTTAAAAAAAACCGACTTTCAATTTCTTTTAAAGATTTTGAAAATCGGTTAAACAGTTTACGAGTGAGAGTGGAATATGCACAATAGTTATAATAAAAATCTTACGCCTTAATGTAAACTACCCTTTAGGGTAGTTCTTGATTAGGCACTTGCATAATCGCTTGATTAGGCAAAATTTTAATCTTATAATTGCCGTATGATATTATCCTTTCTGTTAACAATTTTTAGCACATATTTTTTAGCTTCGGTGTTTGGGAGTTTTGCGTATATTTTCCCGATAATGCTGGGGCTTATAATTTTAAATATTGAAATATTGTCTCTTTTTAGGGCAATTGATTTCCCTTGGATATTATTATTAAATGTTTTAACTTTGGTTTTAATATTAGTCGTTTGGGTTAAAAAAGGAAGACCTGTTTTAAGGCCGGATATGGGCAGTTTAAAGGCAGAATTTAAAAGGATTTTAAATTGTTTCAAGCTTGATAAAAGCTTTATAATATTAGGTGCAGGACTGGTTTTCTTAATGGCGACAGGGTTTGTTTTGGCTGCGTTTTTACCTGTGAATGAGCCGGATGCACTTGAATACCATGCTTACAGGGTAATCGTTTGGGCACAGCAAGGGTTTATAAATCATTTCGACACCTTTGACTCAAGAAACCTTGTTATGCCGATTAATTCAGAGATAATTTATACCTGGATTTACACACTTACAAAAAAAGATGCAGGCTTTGGCTTGCTTGAATTTTTTAGCTATGTTTTTGGCATTTCAGGGCTTTGGATGTTTTTATCAAGGCTAAAGATTTCATACAGGAAAAAGCTTTGGACAATATTTATTTTTTCTTCATTTGCAGGGGTAATTTCCCAAATTTCAAGCACACAAACGGACCTTCTTGTCGGAACCCTTCTTTTGTATTCAATGATATTTTTCTATGATTATGTGAACATTGAAGCAAACCCTGAAAAAAAAGTTGCGCCTGATATCTGCACAAAAACTTCCTTTACAAAAGGATTTTTCTCCTCTCTCTGTTTTGGAATTGCACTTGGGGTTAAAAGTACAGGTTTCATTGCAGGGCTTCCTCTTTTAATATTATTTTTTATATATGCATATAGAAAGAAAGTTTTAAAAAGATTTTTATGGTTCTTTATTGCTTTAGGTATAAATTTCATTGTTTTTTCAAGCTATAATTATATTTTAAATTTTATTGATTATTTAAACCCTTTTGGTGCACAACTTTCAATAAACAGGCATGGTTTTTTCGGGGGCTTTAAGGGCTTTATTGCAAACTTTGTAAGATATAATATCCAGCTTTTGGATTTTTCAGGATTTAGCATCGGATATTATTTAAGCGGGCCTGTTTTTGCAATTAAAAACGGAATTTTTTCCATTTTAAATATTTCACCAGAAACTGGGGTAATAACCGAAATAGAGAATTTAAATTATACCCTCTCGGAGCGCACAATGGGGTTTGGAATAACAGGAGTTTTAGTATTTATTCCCTGCTTGTTTTTTGCTTTTTTTAATCTGATAAAATTCACTGTCCTTAAAATAAAGAAAAATATTCAGCCTAATGAAAAATATTTTATTATATATTCTCTCAGTCTTCTTTTTTATCTTTGCCTTATTGTATTAAGCTTTGCAATAGGAGATAAGGTTTAAAGCATAATGTTTTTATTCACATTTTTTTTAATATGTTCCCCTGTAATTATCTTTTCATATTTTAAGAAAAATAATTTTTATAAAACCATTGTCGTGTTTTTTGCCTGCTTCTATCTTTTCATAGCTTCCACACACTTAAATTCAAGGCCTTTTTATAAATTAATTAATTCATACAAACTGGAAAAAAGCTATGAAGATTTTGCCGACAAAGTAAGATGTGGAGATTACGATTATTACATAGGAGATAGGGCGGGCTGCCTTGCGGATAAAGCAATAATTTCACACATTGAAAGCGGAAAAAACATCGGTATTTTCCCGGACGGCTTCACCCTTATGCACATTATAAAACTTGCTGCAATTAAAAAGGGGGCAAACCTGGATGAATTAATCATTACAAGAATCAATTCATACGATTTAAAAAAATATGATTATCTAATTATGGCAAATCCGGGACAAATTGTGACTGATTTTAACAGAAAAGATAAAAAAGCATTCAGCCTTGAAAACCCTGAAAAATGTATATTTAAAAAAAGTGATACAAACAAGAAGATTACTGAAATACAGTGTTTTATACCATACGAAACACTTAGAAAACAAGGCTTTGAGCCCGTGTATAACATTAAATCCGGATGGAGCAAAACTGACAATATGGGATTTTACGCCCAATATATTATCTGGAGAAAGGCAATATGATTTTTGCATCTATACTCTTAACTGTACTTAGCACATATTTTTTAGCTTCGGTGTTTGGGAGTTTTGCGTATATTTTCCCGATAATGCTGGGGCTTATAATTTTAAATATTGAAATATTGTCTCTTTTTAGGGCAATTGATTTCCCTTGGATATTATTATTAAATGTTTTAACTTTGGTTTTAATATTAGTCGTTTGGGTTAAAAAAGGAAGACCTGTTTTAAGGCCGGATATGGGCAGTTTAAAGGCAGAATTTAAAAGGATTTTAAATTGTTTCAAGCTTGATAAAAGCTTTATAATATTAGGTGCAGGACTGGTTTTCTTAATGGCGACAGGGTTTGTTTTGGCTGCGTTTTTACCTGTGAATGAGCCGGATGCACTTGAATACCATGCTTACAGGGTAATCGTTTGGGCACAGCAAGGGTTTATAAATCATTTCGACACCTTTGACTCAAGAAACCTTGTTATGCCGATTAATTCAGAGATAATTTATACCTGGATTTACACACTTACAAAAAAAGATGCAGGCTTTGGCTTGCTTGAATTTTTTAGCTATGTTTTTGGCATTTCAGGGCTTTGGATGTTTTTATCAAGGCTAAAGATTTCATACAGGAAAAAGCTTTGGACAATATTTATTTTTTCTTCATTTGCAGGGGTAATTTCCCAAATTTCAAGCACACAAACGGACCTTCTTGTCGGAACCCTTCTTTTGTATTCAATGATATTTTTCTATGATTATGTGAACATTGAAGCAAACCCTGAAAAAAAAGTTGCGCCTGATATCTGCACAAAAACTTCCTTTACAAAAGGATTTTTCTCCTCTCTCTGTTTTGGAATTGCACTTGGGGTTAAAAGTACAGGTTTCATTGCAGGGCTTCCTCTTTTAATATTATTTTTTATATATGCATATAGAAAGAAAGTTTTAAAAAGATTTTTATGGTTCTTTATTGCTTTAGGTATAAATTTCATTGTTTTTTCAAGCTATAATTATATTTTAAATTTTATTGATTATTTAAACCCTTTTGGTGCACAACTTTCAATAAACAGGCATGGTTTTTTCGGGGGCTTTAAGGGCTTTATTGCAAACTTTGTAAGATATAATATCCAGCTTTTGGATTTTTCAGGATTTAGCATCGGATATTATTTAAGCGGGCCTGTTTTTGCAATTAAAAACGGAATTTTTTCCATTTTAAATATTTCACCAGAAACTGGGGTAATAACCGAAATAGAGAATTTAAATTATACCCTCTCGGAGCGCACAATGGGGTTTGGAATAACAGGAGTTTTAGTATTTATTCCCTGCTTGTTTTTTGCTTTTTTTAATCTGATAAAATTCACTGTCCTTAAAATAAAGAAAAATATTCAGCCTAATGAAAAATATTTTATTATATATTCTCTCAGTCTTCTTTTTTATCTTTGCCTTATTGTATTAAGCTTTGCAATAGGAGATAAGGTTTAAAGCATAATGTTTTTATTCACATTTTTTTTAATATTTACACATGTAAT